>NZ_JBFAXU010000011.1:66733-229072 GCF_040680975.1 Streptomyces sp. NPDC051921 | reverse complement strand
ACCGCCGCGGCGAACGGCGTGATCTTCGCCTCCGCCAGCGCACGGACCGTCTCGCGGAGCATCTCGTGCTCCTCCGACGGGCGATACAGGTCGAAGTCCTTGGCCATGGTCTGGGGCTCCCCTAGCAATGCTTGTGGCACTTTTGGCACTGAGTACCCTCAGCAAAACACACTCAGTGCCATGACGCCAGTAGCTAGGGTGCCGACATGGACCACAGGGGGAACGCGGACGAGCCCGGCCTGCTCCAGCTCCACGAGGTGGAGGAGAACGCGCCGGGCTGGACACGCTGGGTCGCGCGCTGCACGGGCGGAGTGGTGCGCCCCGGGGACTCCCTCGACGACGGACGCCTGACCGTCGTGCGCCTCGACCGGCCACTGAGGAGCCACCTGGACTTCATCGACCCGCCGCACGCGGTACGGGTCTGGCTCCAGGGCCCCGGTGTGACCGGCCTCCGCCCGAACCTGTGCGTCGCCACGGCCGGACCCCGTCGCTACGGCTACGTCGGCCCGCCGGAGATCCGGCGGGCCGTCGGCCGGGACCACCCGGGCGCCCCGGTCGTCCGCACCGCCCCGGACTTCACCGCCTGGGCCGCCGCGCAGTCACCGGCGGACCTCACCGAGCCCTTCACGTACGTCGTCGACGCCGAGGGCCTGCTGCGGCTCGCGCCCCGGCGCAGCGAGCACTGCGCCGCCGCCGGCGGCGGGAGCGTCCGGGCCGCCGGGGAGATCACCTGGGCGGTCGGCCCGGACGGCGCCTGGGCGGCGGTGGAGGTGAGCAACCTCTCCACCGGCTACGCCCCCGACCCGGAGTGCTGGCCCTCGGTCGCCGCCGCCCTGGACGCGCTCGGGCTGGGCCACCCCGGGGCCTTCACCTACGCGGCGGTCTTCCGGCGCTGCCCGGCCCCCGCGTGCGCGGAGCTCAACCTCGTGCGGGACGAGCACTACGGGTGCGCGGTGTGCGGGGCGGAGCTGCCGGAGGAGTGGAACCCGGTGCCCCGGCCCGGCCGCTCGGAGCGATCCCGGGCCGGGGTCCCGGGGTCGGCTCGGTCCGTCCGTCCGGAGTAGCGCACGGTGGTCCGGCGGACCAGGCGGCGACGGCCCGCCGGCACGGGCTCGGCACGGTGCATCAGTGACGGGTTGTCCCAGACGAGCAGGTCGCCCGGTCGCCACACGTGCGCGTACTGCCACTCGGCGCGCAGGGTGTGGGCGTACAGCTCGTCGAGGAGGGCGCGGCTCTCGTCCGCGGCGAGGCCCTCGATCCGGTCCAGGCACATCTCGTTGAGGTACAGGGCCTCCTCGCCGGTGACCGGGTGCGGGCGCACCAGCGGATGCGAGGCCGGGGGGAAGGCCGCCAGCTCGGCCAGGGCCTCCTCGTCGCTGACCCGCCTGGCGGCCCGCCGCAGGGTGTCGTGGTTCCGCCCGAAGTCGTGGACCGCGCGCAGCGGGGCGATCCGTTCCCGCAGCCGGGGCGACAGCGTGGTCAGCGGCACCCGCAGGTCGTTGAAGTGGGTGCGGCCGCCCTCGGGCGGCACCGTCACGCCGTACAGCAGGGTGGCGTCGGTGGGCTCGGCCCGGAAGGAGGCGTCGCTGTGCCAGTGCTCGGCCGGCCGCCGGGGCGCCCCCTGCGGTGCCTCGCGCATCTCCTCGACGTACGGGCTGTCGGGGTGGGCACCGGTCGGGTCCCAGGGCGGCGTCGGCGTGCCGAACAGCCCGGTGACCCGCACCTGCGCCGCCGGCGACAGGTCCACGCCGGAGAAGACCAGTAACTGGTGTCTGTGCAGGGCCTCGACGAGTTCCGTCGCCCGTTCCTCCGCCTCCGGGGTGCCGAGTCCGGAGTCGAAGACCTCGACGCCGAAGGATCCGTCGAGGGGTTTCACGCTGAGCATCCGCTGGGCTCCTTGCCGCTGGTGCCGCCGTCGTCCGTACCGTCGCGGACGGCGGGCCGGACATCACCGTCCCGCCGTCACCGCATTACATCGCAGTCCCCGACCGGCAACAGCGGGACGAGCGGGGGACCTTGGTCCTGCTGAGGGGGCCGGACGCCCCCTGGAGCCGGTCAGCTCCTGCGCGATACGCGGCTCCCCGGTGCATTCCACCGGGACGAGAAGCGGGCGGAACGCCGGGCCGTCCGGCCCGGCCCGAGCCGCCGGCCTTCCGCGGCGGACCGCACCACCGCGTCGGCGCGTTCGTGGGGGAGGGCCGCGGGGCGACTCGCCTTCACCGAACGGCTGCGGCGCTGTCGCGACATCTCGCTCGCCACCGAAGACGTCGTCCCTCGCCGAGTCCGTGGCCGTCCGCCGACACCTCACCGAACGTTTCCCGCTTTATGTCAGGTCGGCACCGGACGCCGTCACCGCCCCTCCCGGCAGCAGGAGCGGACCACCGGCGCCGAGCGCGCCGGTTCCTCGGCGTCCGGGTGGCGGCGGAGCACGGTCGGCGACGCGCGCCGGACGACCGCGGCGCACGGCGGTCCCCGCCCCCGGCTCAGTACGATGGGGGGCCGCGGACCGGCGGAAAGACGGACCGGCGAACCGGCGGGCGGGAAGGGCGAAGAGGCGTGACGGACAGCGGCAGGGCGGGGCGCAGGCGCGGCCAGGGAGAGCTGGAGGCCCAGGTGCTCGCCGTGCTCAAGGACGCCCCGGGCCCGGTCCCCGTCGCCTGGGTGCAGGAACGTCTCGGCGGCGATCTCGCCTACACCACCGTGATCACCATCCTCACCCGCCTGCACGGCAAGGGTGCCGTCGCCCGCGAGCGCGCCGGCCGTTCCTTCGTGTGGACGGGGGTCGCGGACGAGGCCGGGCTCGCCGCCCTGCGGATGCGCAGGGTCCTCGACGCCGAGAGCGACCGCGAGGCGGTCCTCGCCAGCTTCGTCACCGCCCTCTCGCCGACCGAGGAACGCCTGCTGCGTGAACTCCTCGCGGAGGAGCGCGAAGACGGAGGGAACGGGGCCGCGGAGGGCGGGCACTAGCGTCCATGGGGGTCTTCGTCTTCCTTCCGCTGCTGCTCCCGCTCAGCGCCTGGCCGGTCGCGCGGCTCGCCGAGCACCGGCTGCACCCGCGCACCGCGACCCGGCTGCTCACCGGCTTCGCCGTGGTCCTCGCGGTCTGCAGCACCCTCTGCCTCGCGCTGCTCATGGTCGTCGGCACCGCCCAGCTCCCGGGGAACCCGCTGCCCGACGGCTGGTCCGACCCCGAGGTCCGGGCAGCCCTGCCGTACGACGAGATCGCCGGGCGCGTCGCGATCCCGGCGCTCGTCGCCGTGGCCGGCGCCTGCCTGCACGCCCTCGGCCGGCACCGGCGGGTGCGGCGCCGGGCCGAGCGGGCGCTCGCCGGGCTGCCGGGCCGGCCGGTGGCGGTGCTGCCCGACCCCGTCCCGTACGCCTACGCCCTGCCGGGGCGGCGCCGACGGCGCGACCGGGTGGTGGTCAGCACCGGCATGCTCGCGGCGCTCGGCCCCGCCGAGCGCCGGGCGCTGTTCGCCCACGAGCGGGCGCATCTGCACGCGCGCCACCACCGCCATCTGCTCGCGGTGCGGCTCGCCGCACGGGCCAATCCCTTCCTGCGCCCCCTGCGCACGGCCGTCGTCTACACCGCCGAACGCTGGGCCGACGAGGAGGCGGCCGCCGCCGTCGGCAGCCGCCGCAGCGTCGCCCGCGCGATCGGCCGGGCGGCCCTGCTCGCCCCCGCCCGCCCGGCGAGCGCGCTCGCCGGCTTCGCCCAGGTGGGCCCCGTGCCGCGCAGGGTCGCCGCGCTGCTCGCCGGGGCACCCGTGGCCCGGGCCTGGCCGCCGGTGTTCACCGCCGTGGGCATGGCCGTGTGGGGAGCCGCCGCCGGTGCGACCGTGTCGGCGCTCTCCTCGGCCAACTCGGCCGTCACGCTCTACCAGGTCCTGCGCGCGGCCACACCACTGGCGTAAGGGCCGGCTACAGGTCGAACTCGTGCGGCGGCAGGTCGAGCGCGAAGCACGCCTCCCGCACCACGGCCTGCTCGGTCTTGTCGAAGTCGCCGTCGGCGCCGCCGATGACGATGCCTATCTGGACGACCGCGCGGGCCTCCGCCGGCTTCTTCCTCGCCTTGGCGATCTCCTGCAGCACGCTCACCCTGCCGAAGTCGAAGTCGGCGGCCAGCTTGTCGAGGTTGGCGTCGAAGCGGCGCTGCAGGTCCGTCGCCTCGAAGTTCTGCAGCACCTCGTTGCCGGCGATGAGCTGGGCCACCCGGCGCCGCTCGGACGGATCGACGGTGCCGTCGGCCGCGGCGACGAGCGCGCACATCGCCATGCTCGCGTCGCGGAAGGCGCCGCTCTTGAGGTCGTTCTTCTTCGCGGTCAGCTGGGTCTGCATCGTCGATGCGGACTCCCTGATGCGGTCCCACAGGGCCATGTGCCGGCACTCCAGAGGTCGGTTGCTTCTACGTCTCTGTAGAACGTGGCGGCCCGCGGCCGAGTTCCCGGGGCGGCGGAGATCCTTCCGGGGCTACCGTGGACGCGTGCTGTCCGTGCTGCGCAACCGCACCTTCCGCCGCCTGTTCACCGCCCAGGTGGTCGCCCTCCTCGGCACGGGCCTCGCGACCGTCGCCCTCGCGCTGCTCGCCCACGACCTCGCGGGCGCCGACGCCTCCGCCGTCCTGGGCACCGCGCTCGCCCTCAAGATGGGCGCCTACGTCGCCGTCGCGCCGCTCGCCGGAGCGCTCGCCGCCCGGCTGCCCCGGCGCACCCTGCTCGTCGGAGCCGACCTGATCCGCGCGGCCGCCGCCCTCGCCCTGCCGGTGGTCAGCGAGGCGTGGCACGTCTACGCCCTGGTCCTGCTGCTCCAGGCCGCCTCCGCCACCTTCACCCCCGCCTTCCAGGCCACCGTCCCCGAGGTGCTGCCCGGCGAACGCGCGTACACCGAGGCGCTGTCCCTCTCCCGGCTCGCCTACGACCTGGAGAGCCTCGTCTCGCCCGTCATGGCGGCCGCGCTGCTCGCCCTCGTCCCGTACTCGTGGCTGTTCGCCGGCACGGGCGCCGGATTCCTCGCCTCGGCCCTGCTCGTCCTCTCCACCGCCCTGCCGAAGCACCCGGAGCCGGAGCCCGCCGCCGGGCCCGGGGGGCGGCCGGCCTCCCGTGTGGTGACCGGGGCCCGGCTGCTGCTCGCCACTCCGCGACTGCGCGCCCTGCTCGCCCTCGACCTCGCGGTGGCCGCCGCGGGCGCACTGGTCCTGACCGGCACCGTCACCCTGGTCCGCACCGCCCTGGAGCGCCCGGCGGGCGACGTCGCGCTCGCCCTCGGCGCGTACGGGGCGGGCTCCATGGGCGTCGCGCTGCTGCTGCCGCGGCTCCTCGACCGGCGGGACGAGCGGCGCGTCATGCTCGCCGGAGCCTTCGCCCTGCCCGGCGTCCTCGGCGCGCTCGCGCTCACGGTCGGCGTGGGCGAGGGCGCCGCGGCCTGGGCCGGGCTGCTCGGCGCCTGGCTGCTCGCCGGCGCGGCGACCTCGGCGGTGCTCACCCCCGGCGGTCGGGTGCTGCGCCGCTCCGCCGACCCGGCCGACCTGCCGGCCGCCTTCGCCGCCCGCTTCTCCCTCTCGCACGCCTGCTGGCTGTTCACCTACCCGCTGGCCGGATGGCTCGTCGCCCGTACGGGGCCGGTGCCGCCGGCGCTGCTCCTGGGCGCGCTCGCGCTGCTCGCCGCCCTGGCCGCGGCCCGGCTGTGGCCGCGTACGGACCCGGCGGCGCTGCCCCACACCCATCCCGAGCTGCCTGCCGACCACCCCCACCTGGCCGGGGCCGTGGGGCCCCACGCGCACGTCTTCCACATCGACGCCCTGCACCACCGGTGGCCCGCGGCGACCTCCTGAGGCGCGGCGATTCCCGGAGCGTCCCGGTGGACGGAACGCCGAACGGCGGTGGGGCAGTGCCCCACCGCCGTTCGGCGTGTGCGTCCGTGCTCCGGCGGATCAGACCGCGGGGGCCGGGAAGGTCGGGTACTCGACGCCCGAGACGTGCTGGACGACCCGGATGACCTGGCAGGAGTAGCCGAACTCGTTGTCGTACCAGAGGTACAGGATCGCGTTGTCGCCGTCGACCTTGGTCGCGCCGGCGTCGACGATGGACGCGTGGCGCGAGCCGACGAAGTCCATCGAGACGGCGTCGGGGGCCGTGGTGAAGTCGATCTGGCGCTTCAGCGGCGAGTGCAGCGAGACGTCGCGGAGGTACTCGAGGACCTCCTCGCGCGTGGTCTCGCGGCCCAGGCGCAGGCTCAGGATCGCGATCGAGACGTCCGGGACGGGGACGCGGATCGAGCTGCCGGTGATCGGCGCCTTCAGGTCGGGCAGCGCCTTGGCCACGGCGGAGGCGGCACCCGTCTCCGTGATGACCATGTTGAGCGGCGCGGAACGCCCGCGGCGGTCGGCCTTGTGGTAGTTGTCCAGCAGGTTCTGGTCGTTCGTGAACGAGTGGACGGTCTCCACGTGACCGCGCAGCACACCGTACTCGTCGTCCATGGCCTTGAGCGGCGGGACGATCGCGTTGGTGGTGCAGGAGGCGCAGGACAGGATCTGCTCGTCCGGCTTGATCGTGTCGTGGTTGACACCGTGCACGATGTTCGGGACGTCGCCCTTGCCCGGGGCGGTCAGGACGACCTTGTCGATGCCCGGACGCAGGTGCTTCGACAGGCCCTCGCGGTCGCGCCACTTGCCGGTGTTGTCGATGAGGATGGCGTTGTCGATGCCGTACGCCGTGTAGTCGACCTCGGAGGGGTCGTTGGCGTAGATCACGCGGATCGCGTTGCCGTTGGCGATGATCGTGCTGTTCGCCTCGTCGACGGTGATCGTGCCCTGGAACTGGCCGTGGATGGAGTCACGGCGCAGCAGGGAGGCGCGCTTCACCAGGTCCTGGTCGCCGCCACCGCGGACGACGATGGCACGCAGGCGCAGACCGTTGCCGGAGCCGGCCTTCTCGATGAGCAGGCGGGCGACCAGGCGGCCGATGCGGCCGAAACCGTAGAGGACGACGTCACGGCCGTCGCGGCGCTCGATCTTGTGGGCGCCGGTGGCGCCCGCGACGGCCTCGGCGGTGAACTCCGCCACCGACAGGCCGCGCTCGTCGGTCCGGTACGACTCGGCCAGGAGGCCGATGTCGATCTGGGACGGACCCAGGTCGAGCGTGGTCAGCGCCTGCAGGAACGGCAGGGTCTCGGTGACCGAGAGCTCCTCGCCGACGATCTGGCGGGCGAATCGGTGGGTCTTGAGAATGCTGACCACCGACTTGTTCACCAGGGAGCGGCTGTGAACGAGGACGGTGACGTCCTGCTCTCGGTGCAGCTTCCCGATGATCGGAATCATGGACTCCGCGATTTCCTCGCGGTGCTTCCAGTTTGTGAACGAGTCCTCGTTGACAGTCACAGTGCATCTTTCGAGCTAGACAGTGCTCATATGCTAACCCGCCCGATCTGATGTGCGGCAGGGGCCCCCTGTGTGGTTCTGGCCACGGGGGTGTCGTGGCGGGTTTCCGACGGGTAACATCACGGCCCGCATGCACCTGACGCTCCGTCAACTGTCGCGCCGTCAGCCCAGGAGGCCCGCCGATGCGCCGCCCTGCCGCTCCGCTGCTCGCCCTGCTCGCCGTCCTCGCCGCCGTTCTCGCGGGCCCCGCCGCCCCGGCCCGGGCCGACAACGCCGCCCCCCGCCGACCGGTGATCCTCGTCCACGGCTACAACGCCGACCCCGGCGTGTGGGGCGGCCTCGACGCCCGCCTCCGGGCCGCCGGCTACACCGACGGCGAGATCCACCGCTGGGGCTACGACACCCACCAGTCCGTCAACGAGGTGCTCGCCGACCGCTTCGCCGCCTACGTCGACGACGTCCGGCGGCGCACCGGGGCCGACCGGGTCGACATCGTGGCCCACTCCTACGGCAGCCTGCCCACCCGCTGGTACGTGAAGTACGGCGGCGGCACCGCCACCGTCGCCCACTGGATCTCGCTCGGCGGACCCAACCACGGCACGGGCGTCGCCTGGGCCTGCGCCCTGTGGGACCAGGCCTGCCGGGACATGACGCCCGGCAGCTGGGTCCAGAAGCGGCTCGCCGAGGGGGACGAGACCCCGGGCGAGGTCGCGTACACGACCTTCTGGTCCAGCTGCGACGAGGTGATCAACCCCGACGACAGCGTCCCGCTGAGCGGCGCCGCCAACGAGCCCGCCGGCTGCCTCGACCACAACGCCCTCCTCGGCGACGAGGGCGTGGGCAGGGGGGTGCTGGCCGCCCTGGCCGGCTGACGGCCGCGCGGTAGCGTGTCCGGCACGGCACGCGTGGAGCCCGACGCATGGCCCTCCTGCTCGCGGAGCGCCCCGTCGGCCCCTCTTCCGGCTCCAGGGAGGTGCCCGCACCACCGACAGGCCGCGAGCACCGGGTACGCCACGCCGGAGGACGCGAAGTGAGCGCAGCCACCCCGCACGTGACCGTCGTCCGTGCCTGCCTGCGCGGCGGCGCGGGCGGCAGCCCCACGGCGGTGGTGGTCGAGGACGACACGCCCGACGCGCGGCTCGACGACGCGTGGCGCCGTCGGGTCCCGGCCGCGTGGGGCACCTCGCACGCCGTGTACGTACGCCGCGAAGGCGACCTGACCGCCCTGCGCTTCTTCACCTCCGCGGGCGAACTGCCCGCCTGCGGGCACGGCACCGTCGCCGCCCTCGCCCTGCTCGCGGCCCGCGCGGGCGGCGACCGGCCCCACCGGGCCACGCTGCGCACCGGGCGGCGGGTGTTCGCCGGCCGGGCCGGGCGCGCCGGGGACCGGTTCGCCGCGGCCTTCGACGCGGGCCGGGTGGACCTGCGCGAGCCCACCGCCGAGGAACGCGTCATCGTCCTGACCGCGCTCGGCCTCGACCCGGTCGAGGCCGGCCCCGACGTGCGGATCGCCGGGGTCGGACGGGAACGCGTCCTCGTGCCCGTCGCCGACCGCGCCGCGCTCGCCGCCCTGACCCCGCACCTCGACGAACTGCGCACGGCCTGCGACCGGTTCGGACTGCTCGGCGCGTACGTGCACTCCACGCCCACGCCCGACGGTGTCCTCGCGGCCCGGATGTTCGCCCCGTCCATCGGCGTCCCCGAGGACATCGCCAACGCCAACAGCACCGCCTGCCTCGCCGCCCACCTGGCCGGCCGCGGCATCACGGGGATCGCCGTCGACATGGGCGACTCCCTCGGCAGCCCCGCCACCATCACGGCCACCACGGGCCCCGGCCGCACCGTCGAACTGGGCGGCACGGCCGAGGTCCTGACGGCCTGACCTCAGATCCCGACGTCCCGGACCCGCAGGTCGGCGAGGGTCTCCCGGCGCACCAGCAGCCGGCTCGCACCCGACGCGACGGCGACCAGCGGAGGCCGGCCCACCAGGTTGTACGAGGACGCCATCGACAGGTGGTAGGCGCCGGCCACCGGCAGCGCGAGCAGGTCGCCCGGGCGCACGTCGCCGGGCAGCGGCACGTCCTCGGCGAGGAGGTCGCCCGCCTCGCAGTGCCGGCCCACCACCGTCGCCCGCACCGGGCCCGCCGCGGACCGGCGGCCGACCAGCCGGGGCGCGTACCGCACCCCGTACAGCGCGGGGCGCGGATTGTCGCTCATGCCGCCGTCCACGGCGACGAAGACCCGCTCCGGGCCGGCCTTGACCGCGAGGACCCGGTAGACCGCGACGCCGGCCGGACCCGTGACCGCCCGCCCCGGCTCGATGAGCAGCCGCGGCACGGGCAGTCCCGCTCCCGCGCAGCTCTCGACCAATTCGGCGCGCACCCGCCGGGCGAGCGCGGGCAGGTCCAGGGCCGGGTCGCCGGGCCGGTAGGCGATGCCGTGGCCGCCGCCGAGGTCGAGCTCCGGCAGCGTCACGCCGTGCGCGTCGCGGGTGCGGGCCATCAGACCGACGAGCCGGCGCACCGCGACCAGGTACGGCTTGACGTCGGTGATCTGCGAGCCCAGGTGGCAGTGCAGCCCGGTGAGCTCGAGGCGGGGCTGGCCCAGGATGCGGGCGATCGCGTGCTGGGCGTGTCCGTCGCGCAGCGACACCCCGAACTTCTGGTTGTCGGAGCCCGTACGGATCTTCGCGTGACCGCCCGCGCCGATGCCCGGGGTGACCCGCAGCATCACCTTCTGCCGCCCGTGCGGGCCTACGGCGGCCGCTGTCCGGGCGATCTCCGCGGGACTGTCGATGACGATCCGGCCCACGCCCAGACGCAGCGCGGTCCGCAGGTCCTCGGGGGACTTGGCGTTGCCGTGCAGCAGGATCCGCTCGGGCGGGAAACCGGTGGTGACGGCGAGCTCCAGTTCACCGGCGGAGCACACGTCCAGGCCGAGCCCCTCCTCCTCGACCCAGCGGACGAGGGCGCGGCACAGGAAGGCCTTGGCGGCGTAGTGGACCTCCGCCTCGGGGAACGCGTCGCGGTAGGTGCGGCAGCGGTTGCGGACCTCGTCCTCGTCGAGGACGTAGACGGGGGTGCCGTGGCTCCGGGCGATCTCGTCGAGGGCGACCCCGCCGACCAGGAGCCGCCCGTGCGGCTCCTCGACGGTCGAGGCGGGCCAGACGGACAGGTCGTCGGCGGCGGAGACCGGGGGAAGCGGTGCGATCGTCATTCCGGCGGCCCCCCTCACCGGGCCGGCGCGAGCAGCAGGGGCCGCGGGCGCGCGGGGCGCGGTGGCGCGGCGGTCGGCGCGGGGTCGACGGTCAGCAGGCCGACGCCCAGCGGCGCGACCAGGGCCCGCAGCGCCGGTTCGGCGAGCGCCGTCCAGGCCTGGTCGGCGCCGAGGACGGCCCGCAGCCGCCCGGGCGTGGTGAACGCGACCGCCGTACGCCCCCCGACCGGGGTACGGAAGAGGCGGACGGCGCAGCCGTGGGCGACCGGCCGGACGGGGACGCAGAGCCGTCCGGCCGGCCCCTGTTCAGAAGGCTCGGGATCGTCTCCGTACAAGGTGGTGCGCGTCATGGTGGTTCCTCCCCGGGAACGGGCGCCCCGGGCCGTACGCACCGGGGCCGTCTCCGAAGCTATGCCCGGTTCCGGCCCGCCCGGGACTGCCGTGACGCACCCCTGACGGCGACTTGACGCGATCCGATCGCTCCGTGGATCAGACGTCCGGGCCGAGGACCGCCGTGGCCGGCCACCGGTCGGCGAACCCCCTGGTGACGCACGGGATCCCGCGGGCGGACGAGGGGAGTCCCGGGCAGCGCGTGTTCCCGCCACCCCTGCCCCGCGTGGGCCGTCCCACCATCCCGGATTCGCCGATCGACTCGAACCGCCCCGGCGCTCCTGGCACGCTTTCCGTCGTGACCTACGTCGTGACCGTGGAAACGTGCATACCGGACGACGCCCCCGACCTCGACGCACTGGGCCGGGTCGGGGCCGTCGTCCTGCTGGAACGGGGCTTCGGCTCCGTGGCCGGCGTCGAAGGGCCCGACGGGGTGGAGGTGGACGTCTTCGACGTGGACGTCTCCGACCACCCGCGGGGCGTCCTGCTCACCGTGAGCGTGGCCGCCCCCTCCCTGGAGGTCGCCGAGGACGCGGTGGGGGCCGTGACCCAGGAAGTCCTCGACCGGACGGACCAACTGGCCGCGTGGGTGGTGATGAGCAGCGAGGTCAGACTCCACCCCGACCGGGCCCGCGAGAGCCTGGAGGCCGCCGACGGACCCGACGCCCCGCCCAGCGACCCGGCCGCCCGCCGGGCCCGCCACACCGCCCGCCCGGGGGGAGCGGCCGGCGCCGACGGCCCGGACGGCGACGAGCCCCTGTCCGACGTCGTCGAGGAGACCTCCGACCCCGAGGCCGAGATCCGGGCCCTGGCCACGGCCCTGCGGTCCTTCGACCCGGCCGTGTTCGGCGCGGGCGCCGACACCGCCCAACTCGCGGCCGGCGCCCTCGTCCACGCCGCCGAGGTCCTCATCGACGAACTCTGCGACGACGTGCAGGCCCTCGCCGAGGAGGACACCGACGTCGCCTCCTGCGACGGGCACCTCTGGCACCTCGACCGGCTGCCGGCCCGGCACGCCGACCACTACGACGAGCGCTTCGCACGCCGCTTCCTCGTGACCGCCGTCGCCCTCACGACCCGGTTCACCGACGGCGGCTTCCGGCGGCTCGGCTGCCTCGCCGACGAACTCGTCCTGCGCTTCCTGGTGGAGCAGGCGCACGTGGCCCTCGACCTGTACGGCCTGCTGGACGAGGACGTCGCCGCGGCCCTGGAGCGCTTCCGCGTCCACGTCCACGACCGGCCGCACCCGGGCCCCGACGACGACGCCGCGCTGCTCGGCTTCGGCACCTGGTTCACCCCGTTCGGCGCGGACCGGTACGTCCATCCGTACGCCGCCGACCTCTTCGCGGACGAGCCCGCGGAGGAGTACCGGGGGGAGTCGGAGGGCGCGTGACGCCAGGGCGCGAGCCCGCCCCCGGACCGGGCGGCCCGCCACGCTCCCCGGCCGCCGCGGCCCCCGCCGCGGCCCCCGCGGCGCCCCGGGCGGCCGACCGGGGCGCGGCCGCGGCATAGGATCGGGCGGGACCAGCGGAGGAGGGACTGTGTTCGTCAAGGTGTGCGGGCTCGCCACGCCCGCCGACATCGACGTGGCCGCCGAGGCGGGCGCCGACGCGGTCGGGCTCGTCATCAGCGGGACCAGCGTCCGCGGCCTCGACCGGGACACCGCCGTCCGCCTCGCGGCACACGCGCGCGCCCACACGCCCGCGCACGTCCTGTCCGTCCTCGTCGTCAACGACACGCCCGCGGCGGACGCCGCCGCGCTCGCCCGCGCGCTGGACGTCGACGCCCTCCAGCTGCACGGCCGCTACGACCGGGACGACTTCACGGCCGCCGCCCGCGTCTTCCCCCGGCTGTGGCGGGCCACCTCCCTCAAGGAGCGCCCCGACACCCGCGTCGGCGCCTACGGGGAGGAGGTCCTGCTGCTCGACTCGCCGCGCGCCGGCTCGGGGGCCCGCTGGGACCTCTCGCTCCTCGACACGGCCCGCCCCGAAGGGACGTGGCTCCTCGCCGGCGGCCTCGCCCCCGGCAACGTCGCCGAGGCGATCGACCGGGCGCGTCCCTGGGGCGTCGACGTCTCCAGCGGCGTCGAGTCCGCCCCCGGCGTCAAGGACCACGCCCTGATCCGGGACTTCGTCGCCGCGGCCAGGGCCGCCGACGCCGACGCCCGAGGCGTTGTCAGACCCTCCCGCTAGCGTTCCGACGGTCGCCCGACCGCACACCGTTCGGAGGAACGCCCGTGGACATCCTGCTCATCGCCGGCCTGTGGCTCGACGGATCCGCCTGGGACGACGTCGTGCCCGAGCTCACCGCGCTCGGCCACCGTCCCGTGCCGGTCGGCCTCCCCGGCCAGGGCGACGGGAACGGCTCCGCCACCCTCGACGACCAGCTGGCGGCGGTGCTCGACGCCGTCGACGCGGCACCCGGCAAGCCGCTCGTGGTGGGGCATTCCGCCGCGAGCAGCCTGGCCTGGCTGGCCGCCGACGCCCGGCCGGACAAGGTGGCCAAGGTCGCCCTCGTCGGCGGCTTCCCCGCTCCTGACGGGAGCGCCTACGCCGACTTCTTCGCGATCGAGGACGGCCTCATGCCCTTCCCCGGCTGGGGCCCCTTCGAGGGACCGGACGCCGCGGACCTGGACGAGGCCGCCCGCGAGCGCTTCGCCTCCGCCGCCGTCCCCGTCCCGGAGGCCGTGGCCAAGGGGGTCGTCCGGCTCACCGACGAGCGCCGGTTCGACGTCCCGGTGCTGCTCGTGTGCCCCGAGTTCACCCCCGCCCAGGCGAAGGAGTGGATCGCCGGCGGCGAGAGCCCGGAGCTCGCCCGGGCCGCGCGCCTCGACTACGTCGACCTCGACTCGGGCCACTGGCCGATGACCACGCGGCCCGGCGCTCTCGCCCGTCTCCTGGCCGAGGCCGCGGAGAGCTGCGACTGAGGCCCCGTCCTTCGGAGCCGGCGGGTGTCCGGCACGAGCGGCGAGCCGCGCCTGAGGTCGTGTCCGGGAAGGAGCGCCGTCCGCCCGCGGGGCGGGGCTCGCGGCGTCCGGTGCGAGCGCCAGGCGGGAGGGCCGCCCTCGTACCGGGCGTGCCCGGGTGGTCCCGACGACGCGGCGAGCGTGCGTGCCAGGCGTCGCGAGCCGCGGGACTTCACAGGCACGACCTAGAACTGCTCCGCCCCGGTTCTCGGCCCCGGTTCCGCCTCCACCCCGGCTTCCGGCCCGGCCTCAAGACCGCCGTCCGGCCCGACGCTCGGCTCCCGGTCCGCCACCCAGCGCCAGAAGTCGACCATCATCCGCTCGTAGCGGATGCCGAACTCCAGCGCCTCGCGCTGGCCCCGGGTGAGCAGCGCGCCCACCGAGTCCGCCAGCCCCTCGTACTCCTCCAGGGTGCGGGCGTGCTCGGTGACCTGGACGGGGGCGTGGACCCGCGGACTCGCGCCGAACCAGAGCTTGAGGATGCTGCGTTCGCGGGCCTCGACCGGGACGAACGCGGGATCCTCCAGCCACCCCCGCAGGGCCCGCGCGCCCGACTCCGTGACCCGCAGCAGGCGCCTGCCCCGGCCGCCCTCGCGCCGCACCTCGGCCAGCAGACCGGCGTCCAGGAGCCGGTCGCACTGCGCGTACACCTGCGCGTGCGGCACCGACCAGAACGGCGCCACCGTACGGGCCGCCTCCACCTTCACGTCGTACGGACTGGCCTCGCCCAGCTTGTCGATGATGCCGAGCACCAGGAAGGAGGGCGTGGTCAACCGGACTTCAGACATGCCGCGACCGTACACGCAGCCGGTCGCGGCCGTCCGGCCCCGGGATCAGCCGGCGACCGACGCCGGATGCCGGGCCCACAGCAGCCGGCCCGAGACCCCGGTCACCAGCAGGCCGACGACCAGACCGACCAGGCAGGCCGCCGGCCCGGACGTCCAGTCGACGTCGCGGGCGTGCACGGCGAGCAGGACCCCGGCGGCCGACGACACCACCGGGACGGCGAGCAGCGCCGGCCGGATCCGCGCCAGGTCGTCCTCGGCCAGCGCGCCGAGCACCCCCACGCCGAGGGCGAGCGCCCACACCCCGAGGCCCTGCGCGTCCGCCCGGCTCACCTCCCACGGCACCAGCGCGCCCCAGAAGCCGGGTGCCACGAGCAGCCCCGCGCCCAGGCCGAACCAGCCCGCACCCAGCAGCGCCAGCAGTGGCTTCGACCAGCCGGGCAGGGGCGCGGTCCGCTCCGCGGGCGGAGCGGCCGGCCTGCGGTACTGGAGCGCCAGACACGCCACCGCGCCGACGGCGAGCAGTGCCAGGGTCGCCACCCAGCCCAGGCTGAACAGCACGAGGAAGAGCGGCCCGCCGGTCGCGATCCGCAGTTCCCCGCCGTTGACCAGCGACACCGTGCACAGGCCGACGAGCACGACGACGAGCGGCCACACCAGGGTGCGCGCCTCCTCCCAGGTGCGGGCCCGCCCGACGGTGAGCAGCGCCGGCGCCGTGCCGGCCATCGCCGCCCCGAGCAGCCCCGGGCTCAGCGCCTCCGGCGAGGACCAGGGACCGGCCGCCTTTCCGAGGACGCTCGCGATCACGAGGAGGGCACCGACGCCGATGCCGATGAGGGCCACGGCCGTACTCAGCACGACCACGCCGGGCGCGAGTTCGCGCCCGCCCGCCGTGTCCGGGACGCTGCTCATGAGAGCTCCCTCAAGGGGGTGTGGGGTGCGGGGGAGGGGGCGGCGGCCGCGAGCGCGGGCGCCGCGGACCGGCGGCGGGCGGCCTCGCGGCCGTACAACACGCGCAGGCTGAGCGCGACATGGGCGGCGAAGGCCAGGAAGCCGGCCCCGATGCCCGCCCCCGCGACGAGCGCCGTCAGCGGATCGAGGTGCATCGCGCGCTCGCACACCACCGTCGTGCCGGCCGACAGCGCGGGCGCCAGGCACAGGGCGACCAGATGCGTGCGCCACTCCTCGCGCGGCCAGACCGCGCCCCGGCGCGCGGCCCGCAGCGCGCGCAGGTGCAGCAACACCATGATCACGCCGTACGGGACGAGGTACGCGAGCAGCAGTCGACGCCCCTCCGAGCCGTGCTCGAGGAAGCCGCGGCCCAGCCACACCAGGCCCGCCGCCCCTATGAGATGAGCGCCGGCGAGCACCGGCACCGGTGTCCGGCCGCCGGTCACGAAGGGGTGTGCGTCGCGCCGGTCGAGGGCGCGGGAGGCGAGCAGCGCGCCGAGGACGACGAGGGCGCCGAGGTGCATGATCGCGACCCGGTTGACGTCCTGCAGGGACAGCCCTGGGTAGAGCGCGGGCAGGACGCCCCACTCGACGCGCAGCAGCGGGGCGGTCATGAGGTAGCCGTACGAGAGCAGCATCCACCGCTGGTGCAGGTCGGGCAGCCCGGTGACGGCGGTGAGGACGCCGAAGGTCACGGCGAAGACGGTCCCGACCAGGATGGTCGCGAGGACGATCCAGAACGCGGCGCCGCTGAAGGCCTGTTCGGGCGGGGTGCGGGCCAGGTACACCGCGGCGCCGCCCATCGACACGTAGACGACGGCGGCGTACGCGATGCCGGTGGCGCGGTGCAGCCGGATCCGCCGCCGCACCGCCGAGAGCAGCTGCACCGGGCCGAGCAGCATGAGCAGCCCGCCGAGCACCGAGTGCACGATCAGCGGCACCAGGCTGCGCGTGTACGGGCCCATCCGGTCGCGGACCGCTTCGGCGACGTACTCCGGCGACACCGACCGGCCGAGCAGCCACTCCCCGAACGCCGGGGCGCCGGGCCGCGCGTACGGCCACAGCTCGGTCATCGCGATCGGCGCGTAGACGAGACAGGTCACCGTCACGGCGACGGCGGCGACCCGGCCCCCACGCACCCCTCTCCCCTGTGCCATGGAGGTGCCCCCGTTCCTCGATAGTCCCTTCTGGACTATCGAGGAAGGTAGGGCCAACCCCCGCCCCGGTCAATGGCCTTCGCGCGCAGCTGGGGTCGGCCGCGGGTCACGACGACCGTTTCGGCCGTGTGGAGGATCCGGCTCAGGCCGTGTGGAGGATCCGGAAGTGATCGGGTGCGGCCGGGTCGCGGTCGACGACCTGGACGGGCGCCCAGGCCCACTGCCACACGCTGATGCCGGGCGTACGGGAGAACCGGATCCGCCCGCGCGTGCCGTCGACCGCGACGTCCGGCCAGGCTCCGGCGACGCGCGGCCGGTCCGTGCCGTGGGAGCGCAGCGCTTCGGCGAGGACGGCGACGGTGTCGTAGCCCTCGAAGGCGACGAAGGAGGGCGGGCCGGCCAGCTGCTCGCGCAGGGCCTCGTCGACTCGGGAGCCGAGCGGGCCGAGGTGCTGGGGCAGGTAGCGCAGGAAGGGGATCCCGGCGCCGTCGTCACCGAGCAGCGCCGTCCATCCGGGGAACTCCGGCTGCCCGGCAGGAGCGCCGACCAGGAGCTCGGAGAGGCGCCGGTCGCGCCGGACGGCCCGGACGATCGGCGCGGCGGGATCAGGCTGGCCGACCAGCAGCAGGAGCGCCGTCGCCCCCTCGGCGACGACGGCGTCGCACAGGGCGGCGGGGGAGAGCTCGCGCACGTCGAGCTCGACGACTGCGCCGCCGCGTGCTGCGAGGTGGTCCCGCAGGATGCGGACCCCGGACGCCCAGTAGACACTCGGCTGCGTGGCCACCGCGATGCGGCGGTGGCCGGAGCCGAGGAGGAAGTCCGCGTAGGTCCGCCAACCGCGCGACTGCGGCGGAGCGAGGCGCGCCACCTGTTCCGTGGGCTCTTCGGTCAGCGCGTCGAGAACCGCCGACGAGCACAGGAACGGAAGGCCGAGGGCGTCGGCCCGGGTGGCGGCGGCGCGAGCGACGACGCTGTGGTACTCGCCCACCATGGCGGCCACGCCAAGACCGGCCAGCTCGTCCACGGCCGCCGCGGCCCGCTGCGGATCTGCCGCGGTGTCCCGGACCACCAGTTCCAGCGGCCTTCCGCCGATCCCGCCGGTCTCGTTGACCTCGCGGACGGCCAGTTCGAGCCCGGCGAGCAGGTGTCGTCCCGCCTCGACCCAGCCGGGCGGGGTCAGCGGAACGAGGGCGCCGATCCGGACGGGCGAACCGTCGGTCGGTGCGGCTGCGGCGCGCGAGGGGGGCGTATGCATGAGTGGGCGTCTCCCGTGTGACGGTGCCGGACATTGCACACACCACCCTCGCCGACGGGCAACGGAATATTCGCCGGTCTGCTGAGCTCGTCGAACCGTGAACGGGCCGCGGGCGGCGCCCGTTCGAGCACTGGGAGCCGAACCGGACGAAGGCGGTGCCCCGGGCTCACGTGTCCGAGCCGGGGGCGTCGTCGACGGCCCGGGCTCACGTGTCCGAGCCGGGGGCGTCGTCGACGGGAACCACTCCGAACACCGAGAAGCTGACGATCCAGTAGACGAGGTAGCCCACCAGCAGCACCACGCCGTGCCGGCGCCTCAGGTGCCCGGTGAGGAGCGCGTAGGCGGCGAACCCGTTGATCACCACGAGGGACGGCAGGTGCCAGGTGAAGATCTCCGGGGTGATCACGAGCGCCCCGCCCGCCAGGGCGACGACACCCAGCTTCGCGGTCACCGAGAACACCACGCTACCGATGACATTCCCGATGCCGATGGCGGGCGCGCCCCGCCGGGCGGGCTCCGCGGTCAGGAGAACGTCCTCCAGGGAGAGCACCAGCGTCGCGATCGTCGCCCCGAAGACCGTGCCACTGATGGCGAACCGCTCCTGGATGCCCTCGGTCCCCTCGGACATGGCCCAGGCGCCGGCGACGAGACCGGTCAGTGCCAGGACCGCCGGTAGGAGCAGCGCCCACGCGCGCTGCTCGTCCCGGTCCGTCGCGGCGATCCGGCCGGTTCCGTGGAGTTCGCCGGCGGTGGCGTCGTCGTCGCCGCTGTCGCCGGCGCCGCCGGCGTCATCGTCCTGGGTACGGCCTCCCGCCTCGTCCTTCCCGGCAGCGAGGACGACGAGGTCGGGGATGTGCACGCCGTGGGGCCGTTCCGGGTACCGCAACCGCGGTGACGCCCGCCGGGACTCACGGAGGCCGACGTAGACGACGAACAGCGCGAACAGCAGGATCTGAAGGACCCCGAAGGAGGTTCCCAGCTCACGGAGCAGGGCGGGCACGATCAGGACCAGAGGGGCGACCGCGAACACCGCGATGTAGTCCTTCGGGATCTCCACCCGGCAGGGCGCGACGACGGCGGCGATCCCCAGCACCAGGCCCGTCATCGAGATGACGGTTCCGAAGGTCACGCCGAGTGCGACGTCCTCGAGGCCCTCCGCGTTGAGCACCGCACTGAAGGAGAGGTCGTCCATCTCGATTCCGGTGAACAGAACGGCCAGCAGGAAGAGCGAGACCACCAGGCCGCGCGCCATGCCGACCAGGTAGGTGATCAACTTCTCGGCACTGTAGATCAACAGTGCCGCTCCGGCGATGAAGGTGAGAACGGACGCCATCCGGTTGCTCCCCCTTAAGCAGCACGGACCGACCACGTCGCCTGGGCCTTGCGCATGACGCCTGTTCGGAAGCTAGCAGGGGATCGCCGCGCACGCCCCCGTGCGGGCCGACGGTGGCGTCGACACGCCACCGTCGGCCCGCGGCCCGGGACCGGTCCGTCGCCGGGTCAGCGCACCGGAGGGTTCGGAGGGGGCGGCGCGGGTTCGAGCAGGCGCGGGGGCAACGCGTCCGGCGGTGGGGGGCGTTAGCGGGACGGCAGCGGAACGACAAGGCGCTGCCGCAGGCTGGGCGCCGACCACATCCGTCACACTCCTCGGGGGCACCATGCGACGACGTACCTTCCTCACCGGCACCCTTCTCGGCACGGCCATCACCGCCGTGCCCTCCCTCGCCACGGCGAACGCGGCGAACTCCGCGCGGATCGGCGCCGCCGAGGCGGGCACCGTGACGGTCGGCTCCCTGGCCGAGCTCCAGAAGGCGATCGACCGCGCCGTGCCCGGCGACCGGATCGTCCTCGCCGACGGCACCTACACCGTGCCCTCGGCCGGCATCAGCGTCTCCGGCCGCAACGGCACCACCAGCGCGCCCATCACCATCGTCGCCCAGTCGCGCGGCGGGGCGGTGCTCCAGGGCGAGCGCAGCTTCGTGCTCGCGAACTCCAGCAACATCGTCATCAGCGGCTTCGCGCTGCGGCAGCGCACCACACTGGAGATCCCGGCGAGCTGCCCGCGCATCCGGCTCACCCGCAACGACCTCAACTTCGCCGACGTCACCGGACTCGACTGGGTGGTCGTACGCGGCGACGACGCCAAGATCGACCGGAACCACTTCCACGACAAGACCACCCAGGGCATCTTCCTCGTCGTCGACGGCCCCGGCTCGACGGCGATGGCCCAGCGCCTCACGGTCCTGCGCAACCACTTCTCCGACCACAGCTACGGCGGCGAGAACGGCGGCGAACCGATCCGCCTCGGCGTCAGCGCCCGCGCCCTCTCCAGCGCGAACGCCGTGGTCGAGTACAACCTCTTCGAGCGGTGCGACGGCGACCCCGAGACGGTCTCCGTGAAGTCGTCCGACAACACCGTCCGCTACAACACGGTCCGCGACAGCCGCGGCGGCATCGTGCTGCGCCACGGCAACCGGACCACCGTCGCGGGCAACCACCTGCTCGGCGGCGGCGAGGGCGTCCGCCTCTACGGCAACGACCACCTCGTCGTGAACAACTACTTCGGCGCCCTCACCGGCCGCGCCCTCGTCGTCGGCAGCGGCACCACCCGCGACCACCACGCCGGCGAGACGACCGACGAGCGGCGCGGCAACGACGCCTGCGACCGCGCGGTCATCGCCCACAACACCTTCGTCGGCAACACCCGGACGCTGTCCGGCGAGAGCCGGACGTACGAGCCGAGCGACGTCGTCGTCGCGGACAACATCCTGGTGTCCGGCAGCGGCACCCTGGTCGACCTCCCGCAGGGCAGCGGCTTCCTCTGGCAGGGCAACATCCTGTGGGGCGCCGCCGCCGACGGCACCCTCCCGAACGCCGGCTACCGCAGGGTCGACCCGAAGCTGCGCCTGGACACCGACGGGGTGCACCGGCTGTCCGCGGACAGCCCCGCGATCGACACGGCGACGCTGACCTCGCCGGCCGTCACCGAGGACCTCGACGGGCACGCCCGCGCGGGCGCCCGTGACGTCGGCGCCGACGAGTACTCCACCGCCGCCCCGGTCCGCCGCCCGCTCACGACGGCGGACGTGGGCCCGAACGCCGCCTGAGGCGGGCGGCCTCGGTGCGCACGGAGTGGTCGCCGCGTGGGGTCGGTGGCCTGACGGTGCGCACCAACCGGCAGCCCCGCGCGGTGTCCGCGTGGGGCTGCCGGTGCTCCCGTGGGGGCTGCGCACCGCGGGCCGGGCGGCCCGGCGCGTCAGTGCCGCTCGGGCAGGTCCTGCTCGGCCGGGCGGTCGGTCGTGCCCGGCGTCGCGAAGGAGCGGGCCGTCGGGGCCGTCGCGGCCGGGGCCGGCTTCTTGCCGCAGAACGCGGCCTCCAGCGTCCCGCCGAGCGCCGTGTTGGCCGCTCCGTGGTTCGAGGTGTTCGCGACGGCCGACAGGCTGCGCCTGCCGTCCCGGGTGGTGAAGGCGTACGTGTAGAAGCCCTGCACGGTCCCGGTGTGGCCGAACACCTGCGTCCCGCACGACAGGTCGTAGCGGCGCAGCCCGAGCCCGTAGAAACGGGTGTTCGTGGTGTCGGTCGGCGTCACCGTCGTCATCGCGTCGAGCATCGCGGGCGAGAGCAGCCGGCCGCGCAGCAGCGCGCTCATGAAGGTGTTCAGGTCCGCCGGGGTGGAGATGACCGCGCCCGCCGACTGCGCCCACGACACCGTCTGCTCGGTCGAGTCCACGAGCGGCGCGCCCGCCTCGTCGGGGTGCAGGTAGCCGCGGACGTGCAGGCCCTTGATGCGCGTGTCGGGGTGCACGTACGTCGTGCCGCTCAGCTTCAGGGGCTTGAAGATGCGGTGCTTGTACGCGTCCGCCACCGGCCGGCCCGTCAGCTTCTCGATCAGCATGCCGACCACGACGAAGTTGGCGTTGGAGTACTTGTACGAGACGCCGGGCTCGGTCGTGCGCGGCTCCGCCAGGGAGAGGTCGACCAGCTCCTGGTAGGAGAAGACCCGGTTACGTACGGCCTCGAAGCCCGGCACGGTCTTCTCGAACATGGCGTTCGTGTAGTCGGCCAGCCCGCTGCGGTGGGTGAGGAGGTGACGGACCGTGATGCGGTCGTCGGGCAGCAGCCCGGGGAGGTAGCGGTTCACCGGCGCGTCGAGCTCGATCCGGCCCTCCTGCACGAGCTGCAGCAGCACGACCGTGGAGAACGTCTTGCTGACGCTGCCGATCCGGAAGCGCGCGTGGATGTCCATCGGCGCGCCGGTCGCGCGGTCCCGGACCCCGGCGGTCCGGTACTGGACCCCCGAGGGACCGGCGTACCGGGCCATGGCGCCCGGGGCGCCGTTCGCCATGGCGGCGTCGAGCGCGGCGGCGACGCCGTCCATGTCGGGCGCGACGGGGGCGGCCGGGGTGGCGGCGGGCGTGACGGGGACGGGTGCGGCGGACGCGCCGGCTGCCGGGACGAGCGCGCCGGCGAGCGCGGCGATCAGGGTGGCGCCCACGGCCAGGCGGCGGCGTCGGTGCGGCGAACGGAGCACAGGGTTCCTCGACTTCTTCCTCGACGGATCGTTCACCGATCATGAGTGCCGCAGAGCGGAGCGGGTTCCCGACAGGGAAGGCGTGTTTCGGCCAACTCGTGGTCGCGCGCCGCGAGGCGCGTCCCCGGACCCGCCCGGCGTCGTGTCCCGCCTGCCGCGCGCTGCGGCTCCGCTTGCCGCGCGTCCCCGCGCCGCTTGCCGTGCGGCTCGGCCCGGGCTGCCGCTCCGCCCGCCGTGCGTCCCGCTCCGCTTGCCGCGTGCCTCGGCCCGTCCGCCGCGGGCTTCCGCTCCACCTGCCGAGGCTTCCGCTCCGCTGGTCTCCGCCCCGCCCGCCGCTGGTCTCCGCCCCCGCCGCGAGCCTCCGGCCCGTCCGCCGCGAGCCTCCGCCCCCGCCGCGATCCTCCGCCACGCCCGCTGCCGGCGGCCGTCGCCTTGCCGTGGGCGCTCGCGCCCCTCCGTACGGGAAGTCGTCCCCCGGACTTCGTCCGGACCCCCGGGCGGACCCCCAGGCGGGACGGGTGGCACAAGGGACGTCGCTCCTTGCCGGGGCCGGCCCGGGCACCCTGCCCTGACGCCCGCCATCACGGGCGCCGCACCGCGAACCCGTGGGGCCGCCGGGGGCCGGGGCGGCGGGGCCGGGGGCCCGGGGCGGCGGCGCCGGACCGCTCCCCGCCGTCGTCGGCCGCGTAGACTCCGAAGGGGTGCGAGCGCCCGCTCGGGAGGTCGTTTTGGCCGGTTCCGCAGGGTTCGACGACAGGCCGTCGGGGGTGTCCGACGACGCGTCGGAGACCAGCTTCGCGGGGCTCGTGGCCGAGAACCGGCGGTTGCGGGGAGAGCTCGCCCGGCGGCATCTGCTGGATCTCGCGACCGGCGCGCTCGCGGCCCAGCTGGGCGTGTCCACCGCCGACGCGGGCGAGCACCTGACGGCGCTCGCCGCCGCCACCGGCCTGGCCCCCGAGGACCTCGCGGCGGACGTCGTGAACGCGGTCGCCGGGCCCCACGACCTCTTCCCCGCACCGGACGAACTCTCGCCGCTGCCGGCCCGCCGCCTGCGTCGTACGGCCGCGGCCGCCGAGGTCGCCCCCGGGGTCGGCGAGGCGGCCCGCACCCTGCTGGAGGGCGGACTGGCGCCGCTCGGCGCGGACAGCCTGTGGCTGTGGCGGTGCGCCGACGCGGGGGGCCTGCGGCTCGCCGGACACGCCGGGGTGGGCGCCGTGGAGGCCGAGGCCTGGCGGTCGATCCCGCCCGCGGCGCCCCGGGCCATCCGCGCAGCCCTCGACGGCAACGCCCCCGTGTGGCTGGACGACGACCCGGACCTGCCGGGCGGCGTGCCGGGAGCGGCGCGGGCCGTCCTGCCGTTGCGGCGGCGCGGGACGACGGTCGGCGTGGCGCTCGTCGGCTGGCCCGGTCCCCTGGACTTCGAGCCGCCCGTGCGGCGGGCCGTCGCCGGGCTCATGGACGTGGCGGTCGCGATCCTCGACCGGCCCGACGCCGACGCGCCCGGCGCGCCCGTCCTCGTGGACGTCCTCGACGCGCTGGCGACCCCGGCGGTCCTCCTGCGGACCGGCGCCCACACCGGCGCGCCGGTACTGGAGCACGCCAACGAGGCCGCCGCCACGGCCCTCGGCGGCGGCCTCCCGGCCGACGACCGCTCCCTGCCGCGCGCCTTCCCGCACGTCCACGACGAGCTCGCACGCCTGGTGAGGCGGGTCCGCCTCAGCCGACGCCCGCAGCACGCCGCACGGCTCCCCACGGCCGGCCGGGCGCCGGGGGCACCGTTCGGTCCGCTGCTCGACGTGCGCGTCCTGCCCGCCGGCGCCGACCGGACCCTGATCCTGTGGCACACCGTCGGCGACCCCGGCATCGCGGCCGGCCGGGCCGTCGCGCGGCTCCAGAGCGTCGCCACCTTCCAGGACAGCCTCACCGGCGGCGACACGGTCTGGTCGGAACAGGCGTACGGGATCTTCGGGATGCCCCGGGACGCGGCGCCTCAGCCGCTGCTCGCCCTCCGCGGCCGGATCCACCCCGAGGACGGCGAGGCCCTGAGCGAGCTGCTCAGGACGCTCCTGGAGCGCCGCTCGGGCGCGCAGGCCGTGCTGCGCACCGTGCTGCCCGACGGCTCCGTGCGCCATGTGCGGGTCGCCGCCGAGCCGCTGCTCGAAGGGGACACGGTGACCGGCCTCGTCGGCGTCTACCAGGACGTCTCGGCGACCCGACGTACCGAGGTCGCGCTCACCGCGACCTTCGACCACCTCAACGCCGTCCGCAGCCAGTCGGAGATGCGCCACCAGCTCGCCCTCCAGCTCCAGCGCGCGATCGTGCCCGAGGTGACGGCCCTGCGCGAGCTGCCGGGCGGTCTCACCGTCGCGGCCCGCTACCGGCCGGCCGCCGAGGAGTACCAGGTCGGCGGCGACTGGTACGACGTGCTCCCGCTGCCCGGCGGCAAGGTCCTCGTGACGGTCGGCGACATCGCCGGGCACGGCATCGACACCGTCACCGGCATGGTCGCCCTCCGCAACGCCCAGCGCGCCCTCGCCTTCACCGGCCGCCCGCCCCGGCAGCTGATGGGCTGGCTCAACGACGTCACCCTGCGCACCGGCGGCGGGTCCACCGCCACCGCCGTGTGCGCGCTGTACGACCCCGGGGACCACACGCTCGTCTGGTCGAGCGCCGGCCATCTGCCGCTGCTGCTCCTGCGGGACGGGCGCGCGCGGCTGCTCGAACCGCCGCAGGACGTCCTGCTCGGGGCGGTGCCCTCCTACGCGTACGCGGAACGGCGCACCGAACTGCGCCCCGGGGACACCCTGTTGCTCTACACCGACGGCCTGGTGGAACGGCGCCACGAAGGCCTCGGGCCCGGTCTCGCCCGGCTGGTCACGGCGGCCGAGCGGATCGCCGGACAGGAGTCCCCCGAGCTGCTCGTCGACGGACTGCTCGGCACCGTGCTCGGCGACACCGACGACGACACGAGCGTCGTCGCCGTGCGGGTCAGGCGGCCCGGCGAAGCGGAACGGGAGGTCAACCCGCCAGGCGACGCCTGATCTTGACCATCAGCTCCCTCTCGTCGACCGGTTTCGCGAGGTAGTCGTCCGCGCCCGCCTCCAGGGCGTGCGCGCGGTCGCCCGGCATCGCCTTCGCGGTGACGACGATGATGGGCAGTCCGCTCCGGTCGGGCAGACGCCGGATCTCCTCGATCGTCCGGTAGCCGTCCATGCCGGCCATCATCACGTCCATCAGGACCAGCTTGACCTCCTCGTGCCCGGAGAGCAGCTCGATGGCCCGTCGGCCGCCGTCTGCCGCCAGCACGCGCAGTCCGTTCGCCTCCAGGACCTGGGTGAGGGCGAAGACGTTCCGGGTGTCGTCGTCGACGACGAGGACGGTGGTCCCGGTCTTCTCGCGGGCCGGGTCGGCGCCGGCGTCCGACGGCCGGGTGCGGCGGGCGTCGACGGCGGGCGGGGTGCGGGCGCCCGGCTCGGAGGGGCCCGCCGACTGCTCGGGCAGGTAGAACGTGAAGCTGCTGCCCTTCCCCGGTGTGCTCTCGACCTCGATCGAGCCGCCGAGCAACGCGGCCACCTCCCGGCTGATGGACAGGCCGAGGCCGGTCCCGGCGTACTCGCGCGCCGTCGTGCCGTCGCCCTGCTGGAAGGCGTCGAAGATGTACCGGAGCCGGTCCGGGGCGATGCCGATCCCGGTGTCGGCGACCCGGAAGGCCAGCACCGGACGCCGGTCGCGCAGGGCGGCGGGGACCTCGTCGGGCGGCGTCTGCGCGATGGTGAGCGAGACGCCTCCCTCGTCGGTGAACTTCAGCGCGTTGGACAGGAGGTTGCGCAGCACCTGCCGCAACCTCCCCTCGTCGGTGGTCAGACGGGCGGGTACGTCCGGGGCGATCGTCACGGTGAATTCGAGCCCCTGCTCGTCGGCGACCGGACCGAAGGTCGCCTCCAGGTAGTCCAGGAGCTGGGCGAGGGCGAACGGCTCGCGCCGCACCTCCATCTTGCCCGCCTCCACCTTGGACAGGTCGAGGATGTCGTTGATCAGCTGGAGCAGGTCGGATCCCGCCGAGTGGATGACCTCCGCGTAGTCGACCTGCTTCTCCGTCAGATTGCCCTCGGCGTTCTGGGCGAGCAGCCGGGCCAGGATGAGCAGGCTGTTCAGCGGGGTGCGCAGCTCGTGGCTCATGTTGGCGAGGAACTCGGACTTGTACATCGACGTGCGCGACAGCTGCTGGGCCCGGGCCTCCAGCTCCTGCCGGGCCTGCTCGATGACCCGGTTCTTCGACTCGATGTCCTTGTTGCGCTCGGCGAGCAGTGCCGCCTGCTCCTGCAGTTCGGCGTTGGAGAGCTGGAGTTCACGCTGTCGTGCCTGCAACTCCAGCGTGCGGGAGCGCAGTTCGTCAGCGAGGTTGCGGGACTGGGCCAGCAGCTCGTCGGTGCGCAGATTGGCCACGAGCGAGCTGAGCACGGCGCCGGCGCTGGTGACGAAGCGGTCGAGGAAGTCGCGCTGCAGCGCGCCGAACGGCTGAAGGGAGGCGAGTTCGACGGCACCGAGCACCTGGTCCTCGACGACGATCGGCAGCACGACCAGCGCGGCGGGCTCGCCCGTCCCGACTCCCGAGGAGACGGTCGCGTAGCCCTCGGGCACCGGATCGACGAGCAGCGTGCGCCGGCCCAGCGCCGCCTGCCCCACGAGGCCCTCGCCCAGCCGGAACCGGCGCGGCCGGTCGGCGACGTCGGGCAGCCCGTACCCTGCGGCCAGGGCCAGGACGGGTCCGCTCTCGTCCTCCTCGACGAGGAAGAAGGCCCCGTACTGGGCGGAGACCAGCGGCGGCACCTCCGCCATGATCAGCTCGGCGATCTCCGGCAGTCCGCGGGTGCCCTGGAGCAGCGCGGTGGTGCGGGCCAGGTTCGTCTGCAGCCAGTCCTGCTCCTCGTTGGCCCGGGTGGTGGCGCGCAGCGACTCGACCATCGCGTTGATGTTGTCGCGCAGGTCGCCGACCTCGCCCGGGGCGTCGGCGGTGATGGAGCGGGTGAGATCGCCCTCCGCGACCGCGCTCGTCACCTCGGCGATCGCCCGCACCTGGCGGGTCAGGTTGCCGGCCAGCTCGTTGACGTTCTCGGTCAGGCGCATCCAGGTGCCCGAGACACCCTCGACCTCCGCCTGGCCGCCGAGCTTGCCCTCGGTGCCGACCTCGCGGGCCACCCGGGTCACCTCGGCCGCGAACGACGACAGCTGGTCGACCATCGTGTTGATGGTGGTCTTGAGCTCCAGGATCTCGCCACGGGCCGCCACGTCGATCCGGCTGGTCAGGTCGCCCTGTGCGACGGAGGTGGTGACCTGAGCGATGTTGCGGACCTGGTTGGTCAGGTTGTCCGCCATCGAGTTGACGTTGTCGGTGAGGTCCTTCCACGTCCCGGACACGCCGCCCACCGTGGCCTGGCCGCCGAGCTTGCCCTCGGTGCCGACCTCGCGGGCCACCCGGGTGACCTCCTCGGCGAAGGAGGAGAGCCGGTCGACCATCGTGTTGATGGTCTCCTTCAGCTCCAGGATCTCCCCGCGCGCGTCCACCCGGATCTTCTGCGTGAGGTCGCCGCGGGCCACGGCGGTCGCGACCTTGGCGATCGACCGCACCTGCGAGGTGAGGTTGTCGGCCATCGCGTTCACGCCGGTGGTGAGCTCCCGCCACGCCCCGCGCGCCCGCGGCTCGCGCACCCGGCCGCCGAGCAGCCCCTGCCCGCCGACCTCGCCGGCGACGCGCGTGACCTCGGAGGTGAGCAGGGACAGGCGGTCGACCATGTCGTTGTAGACGGTCGCGATCTCGCCCAGGACGCCGTCGGACCCCTCGGAGAGGCGTACGGACAGGTCCCCGTCCCGTACGGCGGTGAGGCCGGCGTGCAGCCGCCGCAGCGCGTCGTCGCGGGGGCCTCCGACACCTCCGGAGGAACCACCGGGGCCCGCGGTGCCGTTGCCGCCCGTACCCGGACCGTCTCGGAGTGCTGGTCTGCGGTGTGCCATGGAGGACCTCGCGGGCGGGGACGGGCGCCCCGCCATCCACTCTAGGTCCGGCGGGCGCGGACAGCCTCCGGGAGACGGTTCACTCCGCGTCGTGATGGGGCGGGCGCACCCACGGCGGGCGCGAGGCCCGGCCGACCTCCAGCCACACCACCTTCCCCGGCGCGCCGCCGGCCTTCGCCGCCGAGCCCCAGGCCGCGGCGAGCCGGTCGAGCACCATCAGGCCGTGACCGCCGGGCAGGGCGGGGGAACGCGGAACGTGGGCGCGCGGGTGCGCCGGATCCGCGTCGTACACCTCCACCCGGAGCCGTCCGTCCGAGTGCCGCAGGACCAGCTCCTCGGGCCCCCCGGCGTGCAGACAGGCGTTCGTGACGACCTCGGAGACCAGCAGCAGCACGTCCTCCGCCCGCTCCCGGTCCTCCGGCGTCGCCGCCGGGATCCAGCCCCACTCGGCGAGAGCCGCCGCCGTGAAGTCACGGCAGCGGGTCACCGCCCCGTCGGCACGGTGCAGCACCAGACGCCTGACCTGGGTCTGGGTCGGTGTCGGGGACTCGGGGTCGGTGAGGCGCTCCGCGGCGCCGCCGGCGGCCCCGGCGTTCTCGTGCGTCATGGTCCCTCCGCCGCCGGGGTGTCCGGGTCCGCGAACGCGGCGGCGGCGTCCTCGTACACCTGGAACACCGTCCGCGCCCCGGTGATCTCGAACATCCTGTCGACCGGGGGCCGCAGGCCGGCCAGATCCAGCCGGCCGCCCCCGTCGAGCATCCGCAGCCGGGCCCTGAGAAGCACGTTGAGTCCGGTCGAATCGCAGAACCGCAGCCCCGAGCAGTCGACGACGACCCGGCCGGCGTCGTCCTGCTCCGCCAGGGCCTCTTTGAGCGGGGCCGCGGTGTCGTGGTCGAGCTCGCCCGTCACGGCCAGGACCACGGTCCCCGGCCGCCGCCCGGGCAGCGTGCGCACGCCGAGCCGCCCGGTGAAATCCTCAGCAGTCTCCGTGCCTCCCATAAGAGGGCCGCCCTCCTTCCGTTCCCCGCTCCGTCAACCACCATGATCAGGCGAAGCCCAGGACCGCGCGATCCTCGGGATTCGTGACGGCGTGCACTGTCCCCGACAGGCCGCACGGCCTGCGCAGCGGCCGGGGAACGGCCCGCTCGGGCGCCCGGCCCCGGCGAGCGCCCGGTGCCGGCGGCCGACCGTGTCGCCATCGGACCCGTGGGCCGCCGACCGTGCCACGGTCCCGGCCACGGGCGACGGCTCTCGCGCGCCCCGTCTCCCGGCCGCGACCGCCCGGTACGCACGCCGCCCGGGCCTCGCGGCCGGGGCGGCGACGAACTGCACGGGCACCATGTCCGCACCTCCGTGGGGCGGATGCCCGGATCCGGGTCCCGTATGCGCGCCCGAACGGGGTGGTCCGGCTATCGCAGCGGCTCGCTCAGCTCGATCGCGCGGAGAGCGGCGGCGAGGGAGCGGTCGTCGGGGAAGTCGAGGGCGGTGTCGGCCAGCTTGACGACGTGCTCGTCGCCATGGGAGAGGGCGCGCTCGAAGACCTCCTCGGGGGTGACGCCGTCGGGAGAGGACGGGACGACCGCCTCGGCGGGCGCGTACATGGCGGTGACGGCGGCGGACGCCGTCCAGGCGGCCCGCAGGCTGGGCACCCAGAGGGCACGGGGGAGAGCGGGGAGGGTGCGCAGCACCGCGTTGGGGGCGGTGGCGGCGTGGACGAGCATGGTCTCCTCGCCGTGGCCGTGGGTGGCGTAGCGATGCGTGGCGGCGCGGACGAGCTCGGCGAGCCGCTCGTACGCCGTGTCGGGGTCGGTGACCGAGGCCGCCCAGACCGGCAGGTGGGTGACCCGCGCGAGCCGGTCGGGGAAGCCGCCGTCCTGGCCGGCGATCGGCGGCACCGCGTCGAGGGCGGCGGCGGGGTTGTCCGCGCCGGGCAGCGGGACGAGGTCCGCGACGGGGCGGTGGCGGGCGGCCCAGTAGCCGAGACCGTGCGCGAGCTCGGTCAGCCGCGGCCCGGTGACCTCACCTGCCAGCAGGGTGCGCACCGCGTGCCCGACGCGGATCACGGGGTGCGTCGACCCGCCGTACATGCCGGGCAGCAGCCGCGGCCACCACTCGGCGAGCACGTCGCGCCAGGGACGCTCGTGGATCTCGCGCCCGAAGTGGCCGATCCAGTCGGCGGCCCGCCGCGGCTCGCCGAGCGCCTCCCGCCAGTTCGCCGCGGTGACGGGCGCGACGCCGGCGGGGAACTCCTCCAGCTTCGGCGCGTACAGGTCGAGCCACCGGTGCACCGCCCGCCCCTGCCCGTGCGAGGCGAGCGCCTCCACCGCCATCGGCGCGTGGTTGGTCAGCCGTCCGAGCCGCTCCGGCCCGGAGACGTGCAGCCGCTGAAGGGCCTCGTCGAGCGCGCCCGTGGTGTCCGTTCCTGTCGTATGCATGCTCATGACCGGGACGTTAGGCGCGACACGGCGCCGGCGGAACGGCCGGAGGACGTAGGACCGGGCGTAGGGCCCCGGGAGGGGTGTCACCGGGCCCGGGGCTTGGGCGGGGTGTCACCGGGCCCGCGGTTCGGGCGGGGGCGCCATCGGGTCCGGGGCTTGGGCGGGGTGCCCCTGGGCCCGCGGTTCGGGCCGGGTGCCACCGGGTCCGGCCGGCCCGTCCGTCAGCCGCGATGGCCGAAGAACTCGACCTCCGCCACCGCCACATGGCGGCCGCGCCCGGTACCGTACGCCGTCTCCGGGGAGATCCGGACCCGCGTCACCCGCGAGCCGCGGAGGTCGAAGGTCTGCTGGCCCGGTTGGTCCTTGAGGGTGATCAGGCGGGACGACGTGTCCCCGTCGGCCGAGATCAGCTCCACCCGGATCCGCGCCGGGCGGGCCTGCGTCAGGAACTCGTCCTTCTTCGCCGACGTGCCCGCGAACACCACCAGCTTGGTCACCCGCACCCCCGGCTTCTCGAAGTCGGCCTCCAGCGTCGCCCCGCCGAGTGCCGACGGCGCCCAGTACCGGTTGGTGAAGCCGTCGAAGGCCGCGCCCGCCGGATGCCCCTTCACCTCGCTGGACGCCCGCACCGCCGACGGCGGCAACGACTCCGGGGTGCCCGTCGTCTCGCGGGCCAGGCCGAGCAGCCGGCCGGCGTGCGGCAACCCGAACCAGACGCCGGCGCCGAGCAGGATCAGCACCAGCGGCAGGGCGATCCGGGGCCTGCGCCACGCCCGGCGCGGCCGCGTCCCGGCCACCGGGGCCTGCCGCTTCCGGCGGCGCAGCAGCCGGCGCCACCACGGCGGCGGCACCTCGGGCGGCGGCCCCGGGTCGAGCAGCAGCGCGCAGCGCACGCAGAGCGTGCGGTCGGCCTCGTTCTCGGTGCCGCAGTTCGGGCAGCGCACGGTCGCGGACGGGACCTGCGCCGACGGGGCGGTGGGCGGCACCGGTGGCGCCTCGGGCGGCGGTCCCGGCACCGGCGGCTCGGTCTCCGCCCCGGGCCGCCGCGGCCCGGCCCCCGCGAACGGCGGTGCCGCCGGTGCGGGCTGCGCGGGTGGGACGTGCCGTACGACCGGCGGTGCGGGCGGAGCCGGCGGTACCGGGGCCGGCACGGGGGAAGGCGGCGCGGCCTGCCGTACCACCGGCGACACGGGTGCGGCGGGCGGAGGCCCCTGTCGCACGACCGGCGGCGTCGGTGGCGCCGGCTGTGCCGTCGGCGGATGCGTCAGCGGCGTCGGGGCGGGGGCGGGCGGAGCCGTCGGCACCGGCTCGGCCCGCGGCACCGGCGCTGCGGCGGGCGCCTGCGGAGGTGCTTCCGGCGCCGCCCCCTCCCGGCCGGCCGCCGCTCCCGGCTCCTCCCCGTCCCAGTTCAGGAACGCCCCGCAGAACGCGCAGAACGCCGTCCCGGGCTCGTTCCGCCGGCCGCACGTCGGGCAGGTCATCGCGCGCCTCCGGGCAGCAGTTCGAGGGTGAAGCCGGCGTGCGCCGGGATCTCGGCGGTGATCAGCTCCTCCAGGCGTGCCCGGTTGACCCGCGCCGGGTCCGCGACGGTGATCCGGACCGTGATCATCGGACGGCGGGTGCCGGGCAGCGGAGTGCCGGGGGTGGTGGACCACACGGTGCCGCCGCTCTCGGTGATCTCGGCCGGTGCCCCGTCCGTCTCCAGGCGCAGCGCCTCCGACAGGCCCCGTACCGTGCCGCGCGTGCGGTGTCCGGCCACCGCGCCGAGCACGGCGGCGCGACGCTGGTCGAGCGGGTTCGCGGAGGACGCGTCGGGCAGGTCCACCGCCACCCAGCCGGCCAGCCAGTGCAGGAAGTCCTCGGGGGCGAGCCGCGGGTCGAGGTGCGCGGGCAGGTTGTCGACGCTCAGGAGCAGCGGGGCCAGGACGTCGTCGAGGGCGGCCAGGAACCGGGCCAGGAAGTCGTGTTCCAGGTAGACCGCGGGCAGCAGGTCGATCAGCGGATGCGGGCTCGGCAGCCCGGGGACGGCGGTGCGCACGGCGGTCAGACCTCCCGGACCCTCAGCTGGTGCTCGTACGAGAAGACGAGGGCGTGCCGGTCGAGCGGGATCCGCCCGTCGGGCACCTCGGTGCGCTGACCGGTGACGGGGTCGGCCCGGAAGAGGCGCACGTCGTCCACCAGGTCGACGCCCTGCACGCGTTGCAGCACCGCGTACGCCTCGCCCGTCTGGACCGGGCGCCCGAACGGCCAGCCGCCGCCGGCCGGTCCGCCGGTGAGCGCGTTGAAGTAGGCGTTCAGGGCGGCGAGGGCGTCCTCGCGCACCCGGTCCGCCACCGCCCCGCGGGCCGTCTGGACGGTCGCGACGAAGGTGACGCCCTGGTAGAACGGCGGCTCCACGACGACCCGGGCACCGATGGGGCGGCGCGCGTCGAGGTGTTCCGCGATCCGCTCCAGGGTCCGCGGCGGCGGGACCAGCTCGTCGAAGGCGATGCGCCCGTGCGCGTCGCCGCGCCCGGACGGTACGACGAGCAGCCGCACCCCGCTCTCCCCGTCCTCCGGGACGCAGTGCACCCGGGCCGCGTCGGGGGCCACCTCGCGGGCGAGCAGCTCGTAGTCGCGCGGGACGACGGCCCGTTGCAGCGTCCGCAGGGTGAGCGGGCCGCGCACCCGGGCGCTGTCGACGGTCTCGCCGTCGACGCCGCCGACCGCCGGCCTGCGGTTCTCCACGCGCGCCACGAAGGGCACCGTGCCGCGCAGCACGCGCAGGGTGGAGCGGGCCACGTTGCCGCGCGCCCCGCCGCCCGTGCGGTACGCACGCACCCGGACGGTGGCGCCCTTGGGCGGTACGGAGCCGAAGTGGCGCACGGACCCGTCGCGTTCCCTGACCGCGGGGCCGAACTCGATCCGGCCCGTGCCCTCGTCGAGCGTGAAGTGCCGGTCGGCGGGGCCCGAGTGGGCGAAGTCGTCGACGCGGCTCCAGGGCGCGGAGGGCTCGACGCCGTCGTCCGGCGCGGTCACCTCCAGGACGAAGTCGCCCGGCACGACCGGCGGCCGGGCGACCGTGAACGCCTGCCCCGCCACCCCCTCGGCCGTCCCCAGGACCTCGTCCGTGATCCGCTCCGCGTGCTCCGCGCCCACCGTGGCCCCGATGGTGAACGCCGTGATCCCCCGGACCACCGGCGGCGCCACGTACGTCGGCTGCCGCGGCTCGGCCGCCAGGAGCCGGCAGCGCAGCCAGCCGCCGGCCCGCCGGACGATGCTCAGCGGGGTGTGCGTCGCCGGCAGGTGCAGGATGAGCTCGCCCGACCGGTTGAAGCCGCCCGTGTCGTCCTTCTCCACCTCGCAGGCCGACCAGCGGCGCCCGTCCCAGGCCTCCCACACCAGGGGCGGCCGGAGCGGGTCGACGCCCACACCCTGCACGTCGCAGTCGAGCCGCAGCACCACGACCCCGGCCGGCACGGCCGCCGACAGGCCGACGTAGAGGGCGTCGCCCGGCGTCGGCACGGGGGAGAAGCAGGGCACGTCACGGCCGAGCGCCAGCTCCTCGGTGCGGTCCACGGCGATCCGCTCGACCCCTTCGCCGGGCCCGTTCCGGTCACCCGGCGGCGCCGCCGGCCAGGTCGCGAGGGCCGCGTACGCGCAGGGCACGACCGTCAGGTCCCGGGTGGTGCCGAAGACGACGGCCGGCTCGGTCTCGGTGCGGACCGTCGCCACCTCCGTACCGGCCCGGACGAACACCGGCTCCGGCTGCGGCGCCGACAGCCGGAACGTGACGTCCGTGCCGGCGGCCGTCGGCGGGTGGAGCCGGACGCCGATGAGGTCGAGGAAGGTCAGATAGCTCTTCTCCGGCACCCGGTTCACCCGGTAGACGAGCTGGTCCACCATGGTCGCGAAGGCCTCGATGAGCGTGACGCCGGGGTCCGAGACGTTGTGGTCGGTCCACTCCGGACAGCGCCGCTGCACCAGCCGCTTCGCCTCGTCCACCAGGCCCTGGAAACGCCGGTCGTCCAGATTCGGGCTGGGCAGGGTCATGTGCGGTCCTCCTCCGCCCCGCCGGGCCCGGCGGGGTCGCCGGCCCCGGGCCCGACGGCCTCGTGGCGCGGGATGACATAGAACGGGAACACCAGGTTCCGGGGGTCGTTGGCGCCGCGCACCGTGTAGCCGATGTCGATGTACAGGACCCCGTTGTCGGCCTCGTCGAAACGCACCGCGACCTCGGTCACCTCGATCCGCGGCTCCCACCGCTCCAGGGCGAGCCGGACCTCGTAGGCGAGCTGCCCGGCCGTGCCCGCGTCGGCCGGCGCGAACACGTAGTCGTTGATCCCGCAGCCGAACTCGGGCCGCATCGGGCGCTCCCCGGGCGAGGTCGCGAGGATCAGCCGGATCGACTCCTCCAGTTCGCGCTCGCCCCGGACCAGGGCGATCGATCCGGTCGCGTCCGTGCGCGGCGGGAAGGCCCAGCCCGCGCCGATGAACTCCTGTCCCATGCTTCCCCTCAGCCTCCGATCAGCACCGACGCGCAGCCCGACACGACCGCCGACCCGCAGCCGGACAGGTCCCCGACCCGGGCCGCCGGCCGGCCCCCGATCAGGACCGTCGTGGAGCCGGGCGGCGCGAGTGCCGACGGCGGGTGGGCGGCGGGCGACGAACACACGTGCGCGGTCCCCACGGTGGCGGCCGGCTGCCCGCCGATGAGGACGGACGGCACACCCGGAGGACCGAGCATCCCCGGGTGCACGGTCGGGTCGCCCACCCGGGCGGCTGCCGCTGCCTGTGCCATGTCCCCCTCCGTACCAGTCAGTTGATCTTCACGAGAGGTGCGGTGACCGACAGCGTCGTGCCGCCCTTCAGGTCCGTGCGCTGCGTGCCGTCCACGGTGACCGTGGCACCCTTGACGTCGACGGAACCCCCCGACGCGAGCTTCACCGCGCCCTGACCACCGTCCATCGTCAGACCCTGACGTGCCGTCACGGAAACGCTGTCGCCGCGCAGTTCGAGGGCCCCGCGCTCCGCGTCCACGCTCACCCCGCCCGAGGCCGTGATCGACACCTTCTCCTTCGCGGTGATCTTCACCGCCCCGTCGCTGCCGATGGTCACCACCGTCCCCGACTGGTCCAGGTCGACCGTCAGCTTCCCGTCACCGGTCCGCAGCTTCACGCCCTGCGCCCCACCCGCCGCATCGAGCAGTTCGAGCCGGTGCCCGCCCTTGGAAGCGAAGGCACGCCGGTCCACCGAACCGGAGGTCGCGTCCACCGCGCTGCCCTGGGCCGGCCGGTCCTGGCCGTTGTGGAGCCCGCCGAGGACGTACGGCCGGTCCAGGCGCCCCTGCTCGAAGCCGACCACCACCTCGTCCCCGACCTCGGGGATGTACGGCTCGCCGCCCCCCGTGCCGGAGGCCTGCGCGGTCCGCGCCCAGTCGCTCGCGTACTCGTCCGACAGCCACGGGAAGGTCACCTTCACCCGCCCCGAACCCTCCGGGTCCTGCGTGTCGGTCACCGTCGCGTTCACCAGACCGCCGGTCCGGCTCCCCTGCGCCGACGGGCCCCCGGCTCCCCCCGTCAGGCCGAACAGCGAGCGCTCCTGCTGTCCGGAGACCGTGAGCCAGGTCTCGTACCCGCGCAGGGCGTCGAAGACGTGCCGCGAGGACGTCACCGTGTACCGGCCCTCGAAGGGCGCGCCGACCGCGTTCAGCGCCACCGCCGCACCGGCCCGCACCTCCGGGTTCCCCCGGATCACCGCCTCCAGCTCCGCGAACGAGCCCGCGATCCGCTCGGCCAGCGCCTTCGCCGCCCGGTCCACCCGCTCCTGCGTGCCGTAACCGGCGTCCGTCACCACGTGCCGGGCCTCCCCGAACGGCGCCGTCACCTGCGCCGCGGTCACCCCGAGCGCCAGCGTCGCCGACGTGCCCGCCGGAGCGCGGCCCACCAGGGCCCGCTTGCCCCGCACGTCCCAGCCGCGCACCTCCACCTCCGAGACCTGTTCGGCGGCCGACACCGAAGCCCGGCAGCGCAGCAGGTTCGCGCCCCGCTCCAGGACCAGCGGATCCCGGTCGGCGCGCGCCGAGGCGTCCGGCGCCCCGCCCGCCCCGGCCGGCCTCACCACGTGCAGCTGCCCGTCCCGTACGTACGCCTGGGCGCCCGCCTCCTCCGCGAGCGCGCGCACGAAGTCCCAGTCGCTGACGTTGGCCTGCGCCACGTGGTCGAGCACCGGCCCCGCCACGTCCACCGCGCCCGGCTTCAGCCCGGCGCGCCGGGCGACCTGGGCCACGATGTCCGCGAGCGTCATGTTCTGGTACGCGGCCACGCGCGCCCCGCGCAGCAGTTTGTACGTCTCGTCGAGCCCGCGCACCACCGTGAACGTGCCGGACTCGTCCAGCTCCAGCTCCAGCGCCGTCACGACCCCGTCGAGCAGCGGCCGCGGCTCGGCGGCGCCACCGCCCCGCGCGAGCAGCCGGATCCGCGTGCCGACCGCTATCCCGCCCTGCGCGAGCAGGGTGGCGTCCGCGTCGCGGAACCGCAGCAGGAAGAGATCGGGCAGCGTACGGCTGTCGTCGACGAACCCCTCCACGAGGGTGTTCATCAGCCGGGCCGGCAGCGGACTCCCCCCGACCTCCACGACCAGCGCTGACGCGACTCCCGGCGGCGCCATCACAGCCCCCGTCGTGCCGGGGCGGACTCCTGGCGCAACCGCCCCAGTTCGTCCGGAGCGGGCAGCAACAGCTGCGTGCCGGGCGCGAGTCGCAGGGGGTCGTCGATGCCGTTGGCCTCGGCGATCACCCGCCAGGCCCCCGGATCGCCGTACTCGCGCTGCGCGAGCGACGGCAGCGAGTCCCCGGCCGCCACCCGGTGGGTACGGCGCGCGGTCAGCGCACCCGACGTCGGGTTCTGCCCGGGCGTCTCCCCGCTGATCTCCTCCATGGTGACGAGGCAGACCGCCCGGATCGGCACCCCGGACGTCGTGAACAGCGTGTACTTCGCCTGCACTTGACTGACGTAACCGGGGAACCCGGTCAGCCCGCCCCAGTGGAAGACCACCCACGGCGGCGACGACCGCTGCTGCTGCCGGGTCTCGTTCGTCGGCACGCAGCACGCGAACAGCTGCTCCACCGACGTCACCACCCGGGTGTCCTGCGTGTCGCCCGCGTCGAAGAACATCTCCACGGTCAGCTTGCTGGGCTGCGGCCCCTGGTACTCCGGCGGTCCCGCGCTCTTCGCCCCCTTGGCCGGCGTGCGCTTCCACGCCGCGGCCTTCGTGAGGCTCAACTCCTTGGGATTGAACTGGAAGTCGATCCGCCCGCACGGCGCACCGGGCGTCAGCCCGCCGCCCGAGGGCGGCGTCCGCAGCTCCAGATAGGCGTGCTCCAGCTTCGGCCGGGCCGACCGGCCCTTCCCGGCGGACGCGACACCGGAGGTGCCGGCCGCGCTGAAGGCGATGGGGGCGCTCATGCGGCTCAGCCCTCCATCACATAGCCGTGATGGGCGATCTCGATCGTCTCGACCGCGACCTTCGGCGACTCGGGCGTGAAGGACGGCCCGGTCCACCGCACCGGCACCACCTCGAGCAGCCCCCACTGGGCCACCTTGCGCCCGTCGCCGGTACGCGCCTCGATGTGCGCCGTCTTCCGCGTGAACCCGGTCGTCATGCTCGCGAACCAGCGCGCCACCTTCTCGGTCTCCCGGGTCAGCGGACGCGACAGCTTCACGTTCGAGTACTTGAGGCGGGTCGGCAGCTGCCAGACGTGCCCGTTGTTGCCGCCCTCCTCGCGCGTCTCCAGGACGACCTCGCAGCCCAGGCCCTCGCAGGTGTTGAAGGACCCGAGCTCGATGTCGTCGATGGTGACGACGAAGCAGACGCTGACGGCGGGCTCGTCGTTCTGGGCGGCGTCGGACATGGCGGTCCCTCCTCAGAACCTGGTGTTGATGAGCCGGCCGGCGCGCTCGCGCTCCAGCCGCAGATCGGCCTTGAGGAGCCGGGCGAGCGGCGGGTAGAGCGCACGGACGAACTCGTCGGTGACCGCGGGGGTGCCGGGAGTCCCGGCGGGGTGCGGGGAGCCGGAGGCGGCCACGGCCGCCGGGCCCCCGACGTCCGCCCCGGCGGGGTGGCCGTCGCCGCCGTGCCCGTCCGCGCCGCTGCCGCCGTCCGGCTCCGGCGAAGGCACCGGCTCCGGCGGTGGGGGCTCCTCGTCGGCGACCTCGCGCTGGACGAACGGGACCGACGCCGCCACGGAGCGCTGGACCGGCGGGGGCGCGAACACCACGCTGCCGTCGGCCATGCGCTGCGCGATCCCGGCGGCGACGGCCACGTCGCCCGCGTCGCGCGGAGCGGCGGGCCGCGGTGCCGCGGAGGCGGGCGGCGTGCGACGGACCGCGCGCTGGACGGGAGGTGCGACGGCGGTCCCCGTGGGCGTCCGCCGAAGAGGGACGGTGGGCACGCCCTCCGCACGGCGCTGCGCGACGGGCGTCTCCCAGCGGACCGGAACGGTGGGCACGGAGGGCGCGGCAGGCGGACCCACCGGCGCGGCCCCCGGCAGGCCGCGCTGAACGGCGGCGGGCGCGGGCGCGGCGGACGGGCCGGTCCCGCCCCCGTCCCCGGCCGCGCCCGCAGCCCCGGTTGCGGCATCGGCCGTCACGGTACGCAGTTCCAGCGGGCGGTCGCCGATCAGCGGGACGACCGGCTCGGGCGCGGGCTCGGGCTCGGGCGCCGGGGGAGGTGCCGGCGCGACCGGCGGGACCTCCTCGTCGTGGCGGGGTGCCGCGCGCTCCTCACGTACGGGAGGAGTGACGGCCCCCGCGGCCTCGCGCTGCGCCGTCGGCGGGAGCCCCGGGAGCGGCGCGCCGAGGCCGGGCCGACGGCGCGGCGGCGTGGGCGGGAGGGCCCGCTGGACGGCCGGCGGCGGGCTCTGAGGCGCGGCGGTGGGCTCGGCCGGCTCCGGGGCGTCGAGCAGGGGCGGCTGATCGCCGACCAGCGGGCGTACCGGAGCGTCGCGTCCTTCGGCGTTCGCAGCGGAGGGGGCGGCCGGGTCGTACGGCGCGGCCCCGGGTGCCGAGGCGGACTGCGCCGCGGGCCCCTGGGCGCGTACGGACGGGGGCCCGGCGGCCCGCTGCACGGCACGCTCGCCCACGGGAAGCCCGACGGCGTTCCGCTCGGACGAGGCGGCGGAGGCCGGGACGGCCTCGGGTACCGCCGCGCCTGGCAGCTCCGCCGGGCGCGGCGCCGACACGGCGCCCGGGGGCGCGTCCCGGGACGACGGCACGCTCGACGGGGGCGTCGCCGGGGAGGGCGCGACCGGCGTCCGCGCCGGGAAACCGGTCACCGACCGCTGCACCGGAGCCGACACCGGGGCGGCGACCCCCTCGACCAGCCCGCTCGGCGCCTCCGCGCTGACCAGGTGCCCCAGGGGCGAGGTGAGGGCGGTGGGACGACGGGTGGGCAGCCCCCGCTCGAAGGCGGACGGATCGGTGACGAGCGCCGGCGCGCCCAAGGTCCGTTGGATCGGCGGGAGTTCGGCGAGATCGACCCGGTCGGCCCGGTCCGGGCCGCCGCGCTCCCCGAGGCCCGCCGGCCTCGCGGCCTCCGCCGCGGCATCGTTCCCCCGTCCGCCGCGCAGCCAGGACAGCAGTCCCATCGTTCCCGTCCCTCCCCGTCATCCTCCGTCGAGGCGGGCCACGTGGGCGACGAACCTCTGACGTTCCGCGTGCTCCAGGTCGAGGAGCTGATCCAGTGGCCAGTGGAAGTGGTAGGCGAGGTACGCGACCTCCTCGTAGAGCTGGTCGGCCGCGTACGTCACGATTCCCCCAGGCGGCCACCGGCGAGGTCCACCGCGAACTCCTCCTGGCAGGACGGACAGGTGACGGCGGCCCGCGTGTGGCCCTCGGCGTTGATGCGCCGGTAGAAGTCCTGGAGGAAGGCGAGGTCCGAGGCGAACAGGTCCTCGACGACCCCCGGGTGGACGTCCTCCACCGTGCCGATGCGGGTGACGACGCGGGCGATCAGGACCACCGACAGGTAGGCGGAGTTCTCCCTGACCCGGTCGTCCCGCAGCGGCACCAGCTCGTCGCGGGCGGTCGCCAGACGCATGACCCCGTCGCGGTGGACGGTGCCCTGCTCGTCGACGTACCCGCGCGGCAGCCGGAACGGGAACTCGGTCCGCAGACCGCCCCCCGCCCCCTCGGCGGCGTGGTCGGAGTGCGACGGCGCGGCCGACGCCGTGCGCCGCATCAGCCGACTTCCATGCTCTCGTAGGTGATGACGAGCTTCTCCGTGAGGACGGAGGTGTCGCCGGCCTTGAGGGTGCCGATCTCCAGGGACTTGGGCCAGGCGTTGACCAGCGTGTAGCGCTTGATGGGGAGGCCCTCGTAGTCGTAGACGATGATGGCGCCGTTGCGGCGGGCGTTGCTCATCCGGCCGAACCGCGAGTCCTTGATCCACCGCTCGAAGCTGTTGTCCTCGGTGAGGCCGCGGCTGACCGTGACCTCGCCGGCCTTCGGGCGGCCGGGCAGCTTCTTGATGGCGTACTTGCCGTCCGCGGTGTTCTGCTTGAGCTCGATGACGTCCTGTTCCATCTTCAGACCACTGACCTCGGTGATCTGCTTGATGATGACGCTGTCGAACTCCAGGCCGAAGGAGTGTCCGACGGAACTGTCGAGATCGGGCAGGGGCACGAGCTACTCCTCACTCGTCGACGGCACCGGTGCCGCTGGTCAGCTGGGACAGACGGAAGACCACGAACTCGGCCGGGCGGACCGGCGCGACGCCGATCTCGCAGACCACGTGGCCCGCGTCGACGCTCTCGGGAGGATTCGTCTCGCGGTCGCACTTCACGTAGAAGGCCTCGTCGGGGGTGAGCCCGAACAGGGCGCCCCGGCGCCACTCGTTGACCAGGAAGGCGGCGACCGTACGCCGGATCCGCGCCCACAGCGCGTCGTCGTTCGGCTCGAAGACCACCCACTGGGTGCCGGCGAGGATCGACTCCTCCAGGTAGTTGAAGAGCCGCCGGACGTTGAGGTAGCGCCAGGCCGGGTCGGAGGCGAGGGTGCGGGCACCCCACACCCGGATGCCGCGGCCGGGGAAGGCGCGGATGCAGTTGACCCCGATCGGGTTGAGCCGGTCGTGCTCGCCCTTGGTCAGCTGGGTCTGCAGCGCGACGGCGCCGCGGACGACCTCGTTGGCCGGGGCCTTGTGCACGCCGCGCTGGTCGTCGTTGCGGGCCCAGATGCCGGCGACGTGGCCGCTCGGCGGGACCAGCGAGATCCGGCCCGAGGACGGGTCGGCGACACCGATCCAGGGGTAGTAGAGCGTCGCGTACTTCGAGTCGTAGCCCGCCCGCTCCGCGCGCCAGTCGCGGACCTCCTGCGGGCTGAGCCCGGGCGGCGGGTCGAGCACGGCGACCCGGTCGCCCATCAGCTCGCAGTGGGTGATGACCGCCTGCTGGACGGCGATCACGCCGTCGAGGTCGAGGAGCCCCCGCTCGTACGCGCTCATCAGGTCGGGCACGGCCACGGTCGTGATGTCCTCGACGGCCTCCAGGCCGCCGAGACCCGAGCGGCGGTCGGCGTCGCCGACGTACACCTCGGGGGTGAGGGCGGCCCCGGACCCGCCGGCCGGCACGGCGGCCGGCGCCGCGGGCGCGAGGGTCGCGGTCTGCGGCTCGGGGCGGGCAGGCGCCGCCCCCGTTCCGGTCTCGGTGATCTCGATGAGCGCGGAGGCGGTGTTGACGCGGGTGGCGACGTTCTCCTTGCTGCGCTTGGTGGTGACCGAGGGGTAGTCCTCGGCGACCTTGCCGTCCCGCTTGACGATCAGCCGGAAGGCGTCGGAGGGCGGGTCGTCGCCCTCGACGTCCGCGATCTCCACGGTGATCGTGCCGGTGACACCGGGGCGGGCGACGACGGAGTACGCGCCGACGGCGGTGGGCCCGGTGGAGGCGTCGCCCACCGCCGCCGGGGAGGCGGGGGAGCCCCCGTCGTCGATCCGCACGACGTAGCAGACCCCGCCCCCGTTGGCGAAGAAGCCGTAGACGGAGGCGGCGAGGTACGTCCCCTCGACGAAGTCGCCGAAGCGGCTCACGAACTGGCTCCAGTTCGTGATCAGGGTCGGCTCGTCGAAGGGGCCCTTCTCGGCGAAGCCGACGAAGGCGGCGACCGACGTGCCCACTCCTTCGATCGGCCGGGAGCCGGACTCGACCTCTTCGACGTACACGCCGGGGGACAGATACGACGGCATTCGGTGCTCTCTCTCCTCGACGTCACTCCTCGACCGGGGAACCGCTCCCCTTGAACCGGGCCATTCTCGCGAGGCCGCCGACCACCGGGAACGGATGATCGGCCGCCCTCCTGGGCACCCCGAACTGCCCGATGGGGCACCGGAGTCGGGGCAGGACGGGACCCTCACCGCCCTCCGTGCGGGGCCGGGGCGGCGGGCAGCCTGGCCGTACGGCCACGGCCACGGAGAAGCGCCGGCCGGCCACGGCCACCGGGAGGGGCCGAGCGGCCACGGGAGCAGCCGAGCGGCCACGGGAGCAGCCGAGTGGCCACGGCGACGGGAGCAGCCGCGCGGCCACGGCGACCGGGAGGGGACGGATGAAGGAGGTCCCGGAGAAGAAGCCCGCCGGGCGGACGCCCGCAGCCGCCCCGACTCCCGCGCCGTCCCCCTCTCCCGCGGACGGCCTGTCCCCGCACAGCGTGCAGCGCCTGCAGGGCGCGGCCGGCAACGCGGCCGTGGCCCGCCTGGTCGCCCAGCGCTACACGGCCCCGGTGAAGACGCCGGCGTCCGCGGCCCCGGGCTTCCGCCGGGTCGGCGCGGACGTGGCGGCCAAGAAGCGCACGATGGCCGCGCACGCCCCCGCCGCGACGGAGTCGAAGTCGGCGCAGGACGCGGCGGTGGCTCCCCCTGACGACAAGGAGGCGCAGGGCAAGGCCGCGAACGCGGAGAAGATGAACGCGGCGAAGCCGGGGGAGTTCGACAAGGCGGCGTTCATCGCGGCGGTCGACAAGGCGATCGAGGCGCAGGCGCCGAAGAACCTCGACGAGGCGGACAAGTTCTCGAAGTCGGGCAAGGCCGACAAGGTCAAGGACGAGGTCGACGGGAAGGTCACCGACGGCAAGAACACCTCGGCCAAGGACATCGAGACGACGACGAAGGCGCCGCCGGACACGTCGGCGGCCAAGGACAAGCAGGTCACCCCTCTCACCCCCGACCGCCCGCCGGCCAACCCCGGCGCTCCCTCCGCGGCCGACGCGATCCCGGAGAAGCAGCCGGCGGCGGTGACGGACTTCTCCGAGGGTCCGGCGCAGAACGACAAGGCGCTGGCGGACGCGGAGGTGACGGAGGAGCAGCTCGCCAAGGGCAACGAGCCGGAGTTCAACGACGCACTGAAGGCGAAGAAGTCGGCGGAGGCCGACTCGGCGAAGGCCCCGGGCAAGGCGCACGCGGCCGAGGACCAGCAGCTGGCGACGGCGAAGGCGGGCGCGGCGGCGGCGGGCGCGCAGGCGATGAACGCGCTGACCGCCACGCGGGCGGCGGCGGGCAGGGCGGTCGACGGCGGCAAGGGCGAGACGAAGTCGAAGGACGAGACGAAGCGGGCCGAGGTCACGGCGAAGCTGCAGAAGGTCTTCGACGCGACGAAGAAGGACGTCGAGGCGACGCTGACGGGCCTCGACACCAAGGTCGACACCGCCTTCACATCGGGCGAGAAGCAGGCGCGGGACGCCTTCACGGCGGACCACAAGGCCCGCATGAAGAAGTACAAGGACAAGCGGTACGGCGGCTTCCTGGGCAAGGGCCGTTGGCTGAAGGACAAGTTCGCCGGCATGCCGAAGGAGGCGAACGACCTCTACCAGGAGTCGCGGAAGCTGTACGTGGCGCGGATGCGCACGGTGATCTCCTCCGTGGCGGACATGATCGGCGTGGAGTTGGGCCGGGCGAAGTCCCGGATAGCCCAGGGCAGGGCGGACCTGAAGGCGGAGGTGGACAGGCTCCCGGCCGACCTGAAGGCGTTCGGCGAGGAGGCCGCGAAGGACTTCGCGGGCAAGTTCGAGGACCTGGAAGCGAGCGTCAACGAGAAGTCGGAGCAGCTGGTCCAGGACCTGGCGAACAAGTACACGGCGGCGCTCAACGCGGTCGACGAGGAGATCAAGAAGCTCCAGGAGGCCAACAAGGGCCTGATCGACAAGGCGAAGGACGCGATCGTCGGCGCGATCAAGACGATCAAGGAGCTGACGAACCTCCTCCTGGGCATCCTGGCGAAGGCCGCGTCGGCCGTCATGAAGATCATCAAGGACCCGATCGGCTTCCTGGGCAACCTCGTCCGGGCGGTGGGCGCGGGCCTGAACCTCTTCGTGTCGAACATCGGCGAGCACCTGAAGAAGGGCCTGGTCTCCTGGCTCCTGGGCACCGCGGTCAAGGCGGGCCTGGACCTCCCGCAACGCTTCGACCTGCGCGGCATCATCACCCTGATCGCCTCCCTCCTGGGCCTGACCTGGGACAACATCCGCGCCCGCATCACGCGCAAGGGCGTCCCCGACGAGGCGATGTCGGCGGTCGAATCCTCCGTCCCCGTAGCCCAGTCCCTCGCCCGCGAGGGGCCGGCGGGCGCGGTGAAGGAGATCGAGGCAGAAGCGGGCGACCTGAAGTCGACGATCCTCTCCAAACTCACGGAGTACCTGGTCCCCACGGTCATCATCGCGGGCATCACCTGGATCGTCTCCCTCCTCAACCCCGCCTCGGCCTTCGTCCGCGCGGTCAAGGGCATCATCGACATCGTCACCTTCGTGGTGAACCAGGGCGCGCAGATAGCGGACTTCGTGAACGCGGTCCTGGACGCGGTGATCGAAATCGCCAACGGCGGCGCAGCCGGCGTCCCGAAGATGGTCGAGGGCGCCCTGGCCGCGAGCATCCCCCTCCTCATCGGCTTCCTGGCGTCCCTGCTGGGCATCGGCAATCTGGCGAACAAGGTGAAGTCGGTCTTCCAGGCGGTGTCACGGCCGGTGAACCGGGCGATCGACAAGGTCGTCGACTTCATCGCGAAGAAGGGCAAGGCGCTCTGGCAGAAGCTGAAGGGGGACAAAACCCCCAAGGGTGACGCCCCCGCAAAGAACTCGACTGTGGGGAGCGGACCCAAGGCGTCGGATCGATCCCCGGCGTCCTCGCGAGGGAGCGAAGGGAGGGCCAAGGAAGCCAGACTTGAGAAGGCGCTCACAGCGCTCAGGCCGCGTATTGAATCCGCGCTCAAAAGTGGACCGTCAGGGATTTCATTTCGCGCCAAGCTTGCCGCTTGGAGGGTGCGTCACCGACTTACCTCGTTGTCGGTCGAGCGGGCCGGAGATTCCTTCTCGGTCATTGCCAAGATCAACCCCCAGGGTGTGGCGGCCAGTGGGTTCAGCCCGTCCGGGAATGACCTGAGGAAGCTGATTCACAGGGTCGCCAAGAGTCTGCTTTCCGACCCGCAAGTTCGAGCGATCGCAGACGCCATGGCGGAGCGAAAGGGGGAGGATCCCAAGGGGACGCTTCATGTGCCCCCCAGGGAGGGGATTCCAGGCGCTGTCGCGTACTTCCATGACATGGGTGGAGATATTCCCCACTACTGGCAGGAGTATAAGTTCGGGGATTCTCGTGAGGGAGTTCTGATCGCTGAAGGCAATATGGCCGGAGTGAAGAATTTTAGGGCGAGCGGAGCGTCTGGTCCTGTGAGTGAGGCGCAGGCTCGAAATTGGATCACCAATGGTCCGAGGAAGGAGAAGGAAGGTGCTCCGCCGTCTCATCCTGAGTGGAATGACTGGGAGCGAGGGGAGTCGTATCCGAAGATCGCCGAAGCGATAGCGGAGTTGAACAAGAACAACATGACCGATCGTCAGATCGCTTCGGCTGTGCGGAGCTTCATCAGGGAGGGGAGGGCGCCGAAAGATAATGGGCATCTCATCGGACGGCTCAGTTGGCTGATGTCCGTTCGAGAGTCGCACCGCAATACGGGAAATCTTGCGTTCGCCCCCATGACGATCGATCTGGTGGCTGCAGGTGAGATGAGCTGGGGCGAGGCGCTCAATCGCTACCGCGCGAAAGGCCCTGAGGAGCGACTCGGTGAGAGGGGGGAATTCCCGATGTCGATGGTAGGGGCTCAGGCTGCTGCGGCGAGTCAGGAGGAGGCGAACCTGGAGATACCGGATGCCCCTCACCCGAGTACTGTGGGGCAGGACAAGGGCAAGGCCATGACGCATACCAAGGAGCAATACAAATCGATTCTGATCCAGCGTGAGCTCGCGGACCGCGAGATAGCTCTCGCTGAGCGTTGGGTTAGGGCTAAGATTGAGGCGGGGGAACTCCTGCTGGGCGCTGATGAGGCGGCGGTGGAGAAGCGAATTCGAGAGCTCCTGCGGTCATTCTATACAGAGGAGGATGTTGCGTGAGTGAGATGGTCAGGGTGATTCCGAAGGAGCAGTTCGACGTGAGAGACACTCTCACGTCGCTTGCTTACCGTCTCAATTGGTTCTTGGCGGAGGTCGGCCAGCCTGTCGGAGTGCTCGAAGATATTTGGGAACTCCCTCGAAGTGCTGGGTCTGTCCACTATGTGGAAGACCCCGTAGTGCGGATGTCGTATATGGTGGTACGCGCTGAGGACTCAGAGCGCGTTGCCGCTGCAATCAAGCAGGGAATTCCCTCCTGGGACCTGCGGGACGTGCTGCAGGCGCTTCGGCTGTCCCGCACGGTGGATGAAAAGATCAAGAACGTCTACTTGATGGCTCTCGCTGCGCACGAAGGGCAGGGTGGAGAAGTCACGGAGGCGCTCTCCTTGGTCTTTCGGGATCCGGCCGAAGAAGTGAGGAAGTCGGCCGTAGTCGCATCCGGATATGTTGGATTGGCGGCAACTCGTGAGTTGCTGCAAGAGTCGGCTTCAGGGGATTCCTCGGCGCGCGTGCGAGAAAATGCTCGCCTCATGCTGGAAGCTCTGGAACGTCACCCCTGACGCCTGCCGCGTCGGCCCTTGCGGTAATCGGCTGGGGCGACGCGTTGGGCGGGATTCAACTCAGCAGCTCTAGGTACCGCCCGAACTCCGACGCCAGCGTCAACCGCCCCAGCTTCTGGTACTCCCGCTGCACCGCATGAATGAGCATCCGCATCGTCAACGGCCCCCCCGCCTCCGCCGCCAGGTATGCCGCCGTCACCGCGATCGAGCGGATGTTGCCGCCCGACAGCTCGAAGGCCTCCGCGCAGAACTCCAGGTCCAGGTCGGTGGCGCGGGGGAGGTGGGGGCCGAGGGTGCGGTCCCAGAGGAGGAGGCGTTGGGGGGCGTCGGGGACCGGGAAGTCGACGATCAGGTCGAGGCGGCGGGTGAAGGCGTCGTCCAGGTTGGCGCGGAGGTTCGTGGCCAGGACGGCCAGGCCGTCGAAGGACTCCATCCGCTGGAGGAGGTACGCGGACTCCACGTTCGCGTAGCGGTCGTGCGCGTCCTTCACGTCCGAGCGTTTGCCGAAGACGGCGTCCGCCTCGTCGAAGAGGAGGACGCCGTTCACGCCCGCCGCCTCCGTGAAGATGCGTTCCAGGTTTTTCTCCGTCTCGCCCACGTATTTGTCGATGACCGTCGCCAGGTCCACCGTGTACAGGTCCAGCCCCAGGTCCGCCGCGATGACCTCCGCCGACATCGTCTTGCCCGTTCCCGAGTCGCCGGCGAACAGCGCCGCGACGCCCCGGCCCCGGCCGCCGCCCGGGCGCATCGACCATGTGCCGAGGACGTGGTCGCGGTGGCGGGCCCGGGCCGTCAGTTCCCTCAGCTGGGCTTCCGTGTCCGGGGGCAGGACCAGGTCCGCCCAGCCCACCGACGGCTCGATCCGGCGCGCCAGGCGGTCCAAGCCCGCCGCGTTCTGCGCGCGGGCGCCCTGCCGTACGTGGTCCGCGGCCACCCGGACCGACTCCAGGCGTGCTTTCTGCACCGCCGCCCGCGCCGAGCGCACGATCTGCTCCGGCGTGAGGAGGAAGGGGGACAGGAGGTCGGAGACGTCCAGGTGGGACACCTCCTCCGCCGCGCTGCGCCGCCACAGCTCCGCCCGCGCCTCCGGCCCCACCCTCGGCGCCCGCACCAGCAGCGGCGGCGCCGCCGACCACGCCGCGTCCCACGGCACCCGGCCCACCAGCGCCACCGGCACCGGGAGGTCGGCGACCGCCCGCAGCAGCCCCGCCCGCTCCCTCACCACCGCGTCCACCGGCGCGCACACCAGGCCGGCGCCCGTCAGCCGCGCCTCGCGCAGCAGGCAGCGCACCGCCTCCGCCGGCGCCGGGTCCTCCGAAAGCCGCGCCAGGTCGACGCCCAGCACCGCCCGCCCCGCCCCCTCGAGCGCCGACGCCGCCAGGGCCGTACCCGCCCCGCCCTGGTCCTCCTGCAGGTAGACAAGGCTTGCGCCCGATCCCGAATCCTCCGACAGGAAGCGGGCCAACGGAGCCGGGTCGCCCACCCCCGGTATCCCCTCCCACGGCGCCCGTACGTCCACCAGCCGCGGGTCCGGCGTGTCGTCGCCCAGCAGGTAGGCCGTCACCCGGTCCGGCACCCGCAGCGAGCGGCCCAGGAACGGGCGCTCCCGGTCCTCGACCAGCAGCAGTCCGCCCGCCCGCAACGGCGCCCGCTCCCCGAGCCGCGCCCTCGCCTCCCGGTCCGCGTGCGACATCCCGCACAGGCCGAGGGCGAGGCCGATCGACGGTCGGCGACGCGTCACGTCGTCGTTGAGATAGCCGTAGAAGGCCTCGAAACGGTCGTCCAGATCCGGCAGCAGCGCCACCAACAGGATCTCCACGTCCAGCGGCGTCAGGTCGAAGTCCCGTACGAGGGAAGCAAGTCGGGAGGTCCCGGACCACGGGTGCAGCGCCGTCGGACCGGGGAACGGCACCCGGCCCTCCAGCAACCGCTCCACCGCCTCCTCCGTCAGGTACAGCCCGCGGAACGCGTCGTCCGGATCCGGGTCCACCTCCCGCCGCGCCTCCACCGCGCGCCGGACCCGCAGCTCCATCTCCCTCGCCCCGGCCAGGAGTTCGGCCGTCATCCGGCGAGGTCCTTCCCCACGTCCGCGATCCGGACGTCCAGGCCCTCGTCGCCCACCGGCGGACCCACGACATACCGCGGCGACGCCGTCACCGGCACACTGACCACGAGGTCGAGCGACGGCTTCAGCTCGCCGCCCAGCGCGCTCCACACGTCCGCGAACGACCGGTCCTCCGGCGGTGGCAGCGCGATCGACATCGGTACGGCCGCTCCGATCTCCGCGAGGCTGCCCGTGAGCCGTGCCGGCGGCAGTGCCTCGTACGTCAACAGGCAGCCCAACAAGGAGGACAGAAGGCGGTGTTCGTCTTCCGGGCGCTTCGTCCACGCCGTGATCAGGTACGACAGCTTGAAGTAGCGCGGGGGACGCCGGCGGGCGATGACGACGCCCCGCTCGTCGTACTCGTTGTGCAGACCGCGCTCCCGTCGCCGCATGTCCTCGCGGATGTCGTAGAGGTACAGGTTCACCATCGGGGCGTTCACCTTCGCCGCCCACTCGCGTGTGGGCGCGTCGAACACCACCGCCACCTGCCCGCCCTCCAGGACCTCCGCCCGAATGAGCGAACGCAGTACGTCGTCGACCTCGTGGATCACCGGCCGGCCCCCTCGCCCTCTATCCTCGGCCCGCGAAGTCCGGTGGCTGCAGAGCGCGTTGGACCACCAGCACCGGCTGCTCCTGGCGTTCGAGCCGTGCCACCTCCGCGCGCAGCAGCCGCGGGCCGAGGCGGTCCTTGCGCAGGACGAGCACCTGGGCCTCGAAGCGGCCGTCGCGGCCCGCGGTCAGCGGGGCGGTGTCGGCCGTCAGGCCCGTGGACCAGAGGAGGCGCACCCGCTCGCCGGGCGGGAAGTCCGTGCCGCGTACGACGACCGGCTCGCCCGGCCGCACCACCTGCGGTGTCACCTCCAGGCGCGGCTGGAGCACGCGCAGCGGTGCCGTGGCGGTGTTGTCGGCCGGATCCAGGTCGGTGGGGAAGCCGCGGACGTTCACCCGCACGGTGCCGGACACCGCGTCCGCGTACGTCGCCGTCTGTGTGACCACCACCCGGCCGCCGGGCGGGATCGAGCAGGGCGCCGCGGTCGTGCAGCGGTCGGTACGGGAGAGGGCTCGGCCCGGGGCTTCCGGCCAGGTGGCGGCGGCGAAGACGTTCTGCGCCACGTCGGGGCCGGCGTTCGTGAGGGTGTACCGGGCGACGACCGCCCGGCCCGTGTGGGCGCGGTGGGGGGAGAGGGAGATCGACACCGCCACGTCCGCCGACGGCGGCACCGGCGGCGGCAGGACGCGGAAGACCGCCGTGTCCGTGCCCGTGTTGCCGCCCCCGTCGGTGGCCGTGCAGGTCACGGTCGTGGTGCCCACGGGGAACACGGAACCCGACGCGGGAATGCAACTCGGCGTCAGCGGACCGTCCTTGGCGTCCTCAGCGGTCGCCGTGTACGCGATCCGGGTGCCCGAGTCGTCGACGGCCCGCGCGGTCCGGTCGTCGACGGTCACGACCGGCGCGGACACGTCGTTGACCGTGATCGAGATCTGCTGCCGGTACGCGGGGTCGTCGGCCGCCGCCGGGCCGAGCGCCGGGCCGTCCGGTGCCCGCGTGCCGAGCAGGAACTGCACGGTGCAGGTCAGCGTGGCGCCCTGCGGGGCGTCCGCGGTGACACCGATCGTCTCCGCGAAGGCGGCCGTCTCGCCGCTCGTGACGTCGCGCGTGGGCGGGTCCAGGGTCACGGTCAGTCCGGGGTCGCAGGCGTCCAGGCGGTAGCCGACCCGGGTGGGCAGATTGCTCAGGCCCTGGACGATGGCTTCGGACACCCGGTTCGGGTCGATCCCCGAGAGCTTGCGGCCGCCCGTGGCCTGGATGATGCGGGTGGCCTGGCCGGGGGTGGTGGGCGGGTTCTCCTTGTACGCGGGGTCGCCCGCGTCGCCGTTGCCGTCCATCCCGTCGCCGACGTCGGTGTCCACTTCGACGCCCACGACCCGGACGTTCTTGTCCTGCAGGGCGAAGATCGTGTCCTCGATGCTGTGGCCGTTGCTGGGGGCGTGGCTGGAGGCGTCGCTGACGACCACCACGACCGGACTGGAGTTCTCGCGGAAGACGGTCCGGCCGTCCGCCCCGTTCGCGATCTGCCACAGGCCGTTGATCCAGTCCTCGGACGGGCCCATGCTGCCGTAGCCGAGGCTGGTGCGGAGCCCGTCGACGCCGCGCTGCAGCAGGTCGTCGTCCTGCGTGAGCTCGGCCTTGACGCTGAAACCGGCGCCGGGATCCACCTGCTGGTCACCGAAGGTCGCCACCGCGAACCGCGCGTCCGACTGCGCCGCCCGCACGTTCTTGATGATGTCCTTCAGGCCCCTGCGCACGCCGATGATGACGTCGTCCATGCTTCCCGTGCCGTCCACCAGCAGCACCACCTCCGGGCGCGGCGGCACGACCGGCGTGAGGACCCGTTTGTCGACGCCGATCGACGCGCCCGGATCCAGGGCCTGCGACACGCTCGCCGGCGTCACCGGCTCCACCGGCACCGGCACCGCCGACGCGGACGTGGTGGCCGGTACGGCACCCGCGGTGAGCAGCAGCAGGGCGAGGGCGGTCCGGCCCGCGACCCGGCGGCCGGACGACTGGAACCAGCGCACGAACATCCCCCTCGCCTCATGCCGCTCGTCGGCCCCGAGGATGCCGTAGCCCGCCCGTGTCGTCCGTGTGCGCCGAGTCCGCAACAGGGGAAGAGTGTTCTGCCCCTATGGGCAACGCCTCGGACCGGCGCCGGGCGGGCGACGGGATCGTGGTGGCTCAGATCAGCCCCTGCCGCATCGCGTACGCCACCGCGTGCGACCGGTTGCGCAGTTGCAGCCGCGTGATGACGGCGTGCAGCACGTTCTTGATGGTGCGTTCGGAGTACGACAGCTTCGCCGCGATGTCCGCCGTGTCGTACCCCTCCGCCACCAGGCGCAGGACGTCCACCTCGCGGGCCGCGAGCCCCGTGAAGTGCAGTCCGCGCGGCCCGAGCACCTGGCCCTGGAGTCGGCCGACCTCCTCCAGGAGGCGTCCGACCAGGTCGGAGGGGAGATGGCCGGCGCCCTTCGCGACCGTGCCGATCACGTGCACGAGGTGCTCCGGTGTGGCCTCCGCACGCCGGATCACCCCGGCGACGCCGCACTCCGCCGCGCTGACCAGCTTCTGTTCGTCGATGTCCGTCGTCACCAGGACGGTCCGGGCGGTGCTGGTGCGCCGGATGTGCCGCAGCAGGCGGAGGACGTCCTCGTCCACGGCGTCCACCACGAGCACGACGACCTCGGGCGCCGGATCGGCGCTCTCGCTCCACTCGGTCACCGTGATCTCGGGGCGGGCCCGTAACTGGCTGGTCACCCCCGCCTGCGAGATCGGATCCTGTGCGCGCAGCGCGACAGCGGTTCGTTCCATCGTCAAGCTCCCCCCGTATGGCATCCGCTTCAGGCCGTCGGTGGACGTCATGCCACACCGGGAGAACCTGTCACGGCTGTCCGCGTAAGAACTCCAACAACCCCGTCCCCATTGGTAGTTCAGCGGACTGGAGATTCCCTGACTGACCGTCATGAAAACAGAGTCGTTGCTTCGGGCACTGAATCTGCCCGAAAGTGTTCCTTCTCTGGCGATGCTGTGGAGGGGCCCGAACCCTACGGTGCGCCCATGAGTCTTACGGCAAGCCTCGACGCATCGTCCGTCACCGCCGTACCGGGCGAAGAGACGAGCCTCCCTCTTCAGGTGCGCAACTCCGGCTCCACCGTGGAGGAGTACCGCTTCGAGGTGGCCGGTGCCTGTGCCGCCTGGACGACGGTGGAACCGGCGACCCTCTCCCTCTACCCCGGCAGCACGGAAACCGTCTCGGTCACCTTCCGGCCGCCCCGCGACCCCTCCGTACCCGCGGGGGAGACGCCCTTCGGCGTACGCGTGGTCCCGACCAGCGACCACGCGGAACCGGTGGTCCCCGAAGGCCGGGTGACGGTCGCGCCGTTCACGGAGGTCACCGCCGAACTGGTGCCGCGCGGCTCGCACGGCGTCCGGCGCGGCGCCCACAAGGTCGCCGTCGACAACCGGGGCAACGCCCCGCTCACCGTCGGCCTCGCCGCCCGCTCCGGCACCGAACGCACCCGGATCTCCTTCGCCCGCCCGGAACTGCGGATCGAGCCGGGCCGTGCCGCCTTCGCCGAGCTGCGCGTGAAGCCCGGCAAGCGCCTCTGGCGCGGCACCCCGGTCGTCCACACCTTCCAGGCCGTCGTCGCGCCGCCCGCCCCCGAGGGCGAGGAGGCCGCCACGCCGGTCGTCCTGGACGGCTCCTACCAGCAGGAACCCCTCCTGCCGCGTGGGCTGCCGCGCGCCCTGATCCTGGCCTGCGTGCTCGCCCTCGTCCTGGTCGGCTTCTGGTACGGGCTGCTCCGCCCGGCCGTGAAGTCCGCGGCACGCGAGGCGATCACGCCCGAGGTCATCGCCTCCGCGACCACCGGCCCCGGCAAGAGCGGAGGACAGACGGGCGGCCAGACCGGGGGACAGACCGGCGGCCGGACCGGAGGCTCCGGCGGCGGTGCGCCGACCCCGGCGCCCACCCCCACCCCCGGCGCGACGGCGAGCGCCACGCCCCCCGCCGAGCCGCTCCCGCCCGCCGTCCCGACCAGCGCCCAGGTACAGATCAGGGACGGGGTCGGCGGCGGTTCCAGCAGCGGTACGGCCTTGACGGTGCCGGCCGGCCAGACCTTCCGGCTCACCGACATCGTGGTCCAGAACCCGCAGGGCGACGCGGGCACGGTCGTCGTCACCGTCAACCGGGGGTCGCGCGTCCTCAGCCTGGCGCTGGAGAACTTCCGGGACTCCGACTACCACTTCGTCACCCCGATCACGGTGCCCGCCGGCGGCAACGTGACCATGACGGTCACCTGCCGCAAGGTCGGCCGACCCGTCAACGCCCCGGCCCCCGGCCGCTGCGCCGAGTCCCTCTTCCTCGGCGGCACCATGCAGTCGAACAAGCCCTGACAGCACGGCCCGGCACCGGTACGGCGAGGTGCCGGGCGCGCGCCCCGAGGCCCCGTCCGCGACTACGCCGACGGGGCCTCTTCCTCCTCCTCGGCGCCGCCCTCAGCCGCCCGCTGCACGAACGAACCCTGCACGTCGGCAGGTTGCTCGTCCTCGTCCTCCGCAGCCGCTCGCTGGACGGCGGGAGCGGCGGGAGCGGCGACCGGGGCCGCGGGGGCCGGAGCGGCCTCCGCGGACGGCGTCGGCGCCGGCTCGGCCAGGACCCGGTCCGCGTTGGCCACCGCCTCCCGCTCGAAGCGGTCCGAGGGGTCGCTCACCCGGATCCCGCCGGGCGCCTCCGTGCCCTCCACCGGCCCGCTGCGCTGCTGGATGACATGGGTCAGCTCGTGCGCCAGCGTCGTACGGCCCTGCGGCGACGCCGGGTCGTACGCCTCCCGCTGGAAGACGACGTCGTTGCCGACCGTGTACGCGTGCGCCCCGATGCCCTTCGCGGAGGCGTCGGCCGCGGAGTCCGTGTGGATGCGTACGTCGGAGAAGTCGGCGCCCATCCGGGCCTCCATGTCGCTGCGCGTCTCGGTGTCCAGCGGCTGCCCGCCGCCCGAGCCCACGACGTCGTGCACGGGTGAGCGCGCGCCCTCGGCCGACTCGTCCGCCTCCGCCGTACGTGGGGCCGCGCTCCGGCTCCGCTGCACCATCGCACCGACCGCACCGTTGCCCACGGACCTCTGGAGCATGCCGAGTCCCGACGCCCCCACGACATCGGTACGCCCGGTCGCCGCGGCCCCGAAGAGCCGGGCCGTGCCGGGACCGGCCTCACGGTCGCCGCCGCGACCGGAGTCCGTCCGCAGCTCGCGCTCGCTGTCGTGGTCGTGGTCCTGATGCTGCTCGTGGTCGTGCCCGTGCTCCTGCTCGTACGCGTCGTACGCGCTCATCGTCGGCTCCCCGAGGACAAAGGAAGGCATCTGCCGGCGGGGCGCGGCGGCCCCGGCCTCCAAGCCTCGCGACCCGCTCGTGCCCCGTCCAGGCCCGCCCCGGGCCGCCGGGGGCAGGAAGGGCTGCCCGTTCGCGCAACGGCGGCACCCGGACCGGACACGCGGGCGGAGCCCCGTAGGCCGGGGCGACCCGTCGCCCGCCTCGCCCCCGTCGCCCCGTACGGGCCGGCCCGGCGGCACGGGACGAGTCGGCCGGTCGGGGCGGGACGAGTCGGCCGGTCGGGGCGGGGCTATCCGACGGGGCGGAGCGAGCGGTTCAGCGCACGCCTGCCCAGAGCCGTCCCGACGAGTCCGAGCAGCAGGGCCACGACACCGCCGCCGAGGCCGTTGCCGGTGCCGAGACCGCCGTCGGCGGTGACCACGACCACCGTGCCCAGCACCGCACCGACGGGACTCGCGACCAGCGCCACCCGTGCGCCGGTCCGTGCGTTCCCGCTCCGGAGCCGGCCGGCCGTCCGGGCCAGGGCCAGCGAGGCGGCGACGACACCGCCGAGCGCGAGGAGCGCGGCCGCGGAGGCGATCAGCCGGGCGGTGGTGAAGTCGTAGGCGCCGACGGCGTAAGGGAGTTCCATGAGGTGTGCTCCTTCTCGTAGGGGTGCCGCCCGTGCCGTCATCGGCATCGGCGTGGGCATCCGGGTGCCCTTCGAGCATCGCTGTCGCACCCGCCCGCCGTCGTCCGCCCGTCGCGGACACCCGCCCTACCGCGCATGCGGCAGGAGCCCGCGACGTACCGCGTCCGCGGTAGTCCGCCACTCCTCCCCGGGAGGGACCCGCCCGGCACCGCCGCCCGGTTAGGGTGCGCCCATGCGCACAGGTGAGTCGGGGGTCCGGACCCTCGTCATGGACGGGACGATCGCGGTCGGTGTGGCGGCGGCCCTGCTGCTCACGGGCGTGTCCCGGGCGTCCGGCGAGGCCCCCGTCACGGGCCGGGACCTGCTCGGGTACGCGCTGCTCGCGACCGGTGGCCTCGCACTGTTCGCCCGCCGCCGCGCCCCCGTCGGCGTTCTCGCCGTCACCGGAGTGTGCGCGGTCGGCTATCAGGCGGCCGGTTTCGACGTCCCCGTCGTGGCCTACCTGTTCGCCGTGTACGCGGCCGTCCGGGCAGGCCACCGCACCGCCACGGCCGCGGCGAGCCTCGGCCTGCTGGCCCTGCTCCCGCTCGCCGCGCTGGCCTCGGGGCCGTACGGCACGGGCGAGGCGTTCGCCCGGGCCCGGGGTGCGCTCGAACTGGCCTGGCTGATCGCGGCCGCCGCCGCGGGGGAGGCGCTGCGGCAGGCCGAGCGGCGCGCGGACGAGGCCGAGCGCACCAGGGAGGAGACGGCGCGACGCCGCGCCGACGAGGAGCGGTTGCACATCGCGCGCGAGTTGCACGACTCCCTCACCCACCAGATCTCCGTCATCAAGGTGCAGGCGGAGGTCGCCGTTCACGTCGCCCGCCGTCGCGGCGAGCAGGTGCCGGAGGCACTGCTCGCGATCCAGGCGGCCGGCCGCGAGGCGAGCCGGGACCTGCGGGCCACTCTGGAGGCGCTGCGCGACGACGCCACGACACCGCCGCGCGGCCTCGACGACCTGCCCGAACTGGTGGCGCGGGCCCGGGACATGGGCCTGGCCGCGAGCCTGACGGTCCAGGGGGAACGGCGCGACGTACCGGCCGCGGTCGACCGCACGGTCTACCGGATCGTCCAGGAGTCCCTCACCAACATCGCCCGCCACGCCGACGCCGCCACGGCCTCCGTCCGCGTCGAGTGCCGCACCGACGCCGTCGCGATCCGCGTCGACGACGACGGACGGGCCACTCCGGACGGCGCACCGACGCCCGGCGTCGGCCTGCTCGGCATGCGCGAGCGCGTCACCGCGCTCGGCGGCAGCCTGCGCGCCGCGCCCCGCGAGAACGGCGGTTTCTCCGTCCGCGCCGAACTGCCCGTGGAGCGCACACCGTGATCCGCGTCCTGCTGGTCGACGACCAGCCCCTCATCCGCAGCGGATTCCGTGCGCTCCTCGACCTGGAGGACGACATCGAGGTCGTGGCCGAGGCCGCCGACGGGCGGCACGGACTCGCCCTGGCGCGGCAGCACCTGCCCGACGTCGCCCTGGTCGACATCCGGATGCCGCACGTCGACGGCATCGAGACGACCCGGCGCATCGCCGCGGACCCGGCGCTCGCCGGAGTGCACGTCGTGATCCTGACCAACTACGGCATGGACGAGTACGTGTTCCACGCGCTCCGCGCCGGTGCCGCCGGGTTCCTGGTGAAGGACATCGTGCCGGACGACTTCCTGCACGCCGTCCGCGTCGCGGCGCGGGGCGACGCCCTGCTCGCCCCCTCGATCACCCGCAGACTCATCCACCGCTACGTGTCCGGGCCGCCCGCCGTGCCGGGCGCCGCGCGGACGGCCCTCGCCGGGCTGACCAACCGCGAACGCGAGGCGGTGACCCTCGTGGCGCGCGGCCTCTCGAACGACGAGATCGCCGCCCGCATGGTGATCAGCCCCACGACCGCGAAGACCCACGTCAACCGTGCCATGAGCAAGCTGGACGCCCGGGACCGTGCCCAACTCGTCGTGCTCGCCTACGAGTCGGGCCTGGTCACCCCGGTCCAGGACGCGCCGCCGGGGTGACCGGCAGCCGGCCGGCCCACCGTCGTACCTCCGTGCCTCAGGTGAGGACGACGAGCCGGCGGGTCGACCGGGTCATCGCGACGTAGCGGTCGACGGCTCCCGCGACTCCCGTGCCGAAGCGCTCCGGGTGGACGAGGACGACGAGGTCGAACTCCAGTCCCTTCGACAGCTCCGGCGTCAGCGACCGGACCCGTGAGGGCTCCCCGCCGTGCTCCCCGAAGGTCTGTGCGTACGCGTCCTCGAAGGTGGGGTCGCCGATGACGCAGGCCACTCCCTCGGTGTTCTCCGCGAGCCAGGTCTCCAGGACCGCGTCCCGGTCCGCGACGGAACCGTGGAGGACCGGCAGGCCCGATGCGCGCACGGAGGTCGGCACGTTGGCGTCGGGGAGCACGGCCCGGATCGCGGGCTCGGCCTCCGCCATGACCTCCTCCGGCGTCCGGTAGTTGATGCCCAGGGACGTCATCTCGATCCGGTCGAGTCCGACCCGCTCCAGCCGCTCGCGCCACGACTCCGTGAACCCGTGCCTGGCCTGCGCGCGGTCCCCGACGATCGTGAAGCTCCGGGACGGGCAGCGCAGCAGCAGCATCTGCCATTCCGCGTCGGTCAGTTCCTGTGCCTCGTCCACCACGATGTGCGCGAAGGGTCCCGCCAGCGCGTCGTGGTCGGCCTGGGGCAGCTCGGACTCGTCGACGAGGTTCCGCTGGAAGTCCGCACGGCGCAGCTGCGTCATCAGGCCCTCGCCGTCGTGATCGGCCGCGATCAGGTCGTCGACCACCCGCGCCATCCGGTCCCGCTGGGCGGCGAGGGCGGCCTCCTGCCGACGCTTGCGCAGCGAGGACTTCGGGTCGCCGAGCCGCTGTCGCGCCGCGTCCAGGAGGGGCAGGTCGGACACCGTCCACGCCTGGGCGTCCGCGCGCTGCAGCCGCCTGACCTCGTCCGCGCCGAGCCAGGGCGCGCACAGGCGCAGGTACGCCGGTACGGACCACAGGTCGCCGACGAGATCGGTGGGTTCGAGCACCGGCCAGGCGCGGTCGAGGGCGTCGACGAGCTCCTTGTCGTGCCGCAGCGCCCGCCGGAACAGGTCCTCCGGCACGTCCTCGACCTGGCGGTCCATCAGGACGGTGACCAGCTCTTCCCAGATCAGCTCGCGGGCCTCGTTGTGCGGAGTCCCCTCCGCGGCCTCGAAGGCCTCGGCCCAGTCGTCGGCGCTCAGCCGGACGTCGGACCACTGGGTGGAGACGGTCAGCGCCTCGGTCGGAGGCTCCTCGTAGAAGCGGACGGCCAGCTCGATCGACCGCACCATCTCCGCGGACGCCTTCAGCCGGGCGACCGCCGGATCGGCCTCGGGCCCGGCCCCGGCCCCCTCCGGGACGAGGTCCCGTACGGTGCAGGTCCGCACTCCCTCCTCGCCGAGGCTGGGCAGCACGTCGGCGACGTAGTGGAGGTACGGCTGGTGCGGACCGACGAACAGCACGCCGCCCCGGCGGTGCCCCAGCCGAGGGTCGGAGTACAGCAGGTGCGCGGTGCGGTGCAGGGCGACGACGGTCTTGCCGGTGCCCGGACCGCCGTCCACGACGAGCGCGCCGCGGGACCCCGCCCGGATGATGGCGTCCTGGTCCGCCTGGATGGTGGAGAGCACGTCCCGCATCTTCGACGAGCGGTTGCCGCCGAGGCTCGCGATGAACGCGGACTGGTCGTCCAGCGCGGCGTGTCCCTCGAGCCCGTCCGCGTCGAACACCTCGTCCCAGTAATCGCTGATCCGGCCCCCGGACCAGCGGTACCTGCGACGGCTGGCCAGGCCCATCGGGTCGGCGTGCGTCGCCCCGAAGAACGGCTCGGCGGCCGGCGACCGCCAGTCGAGCAGCAGCCTGCGCCCCGAGCTGTCGGTGAGCCCGAGCCGGCCGATGTACACGGGCTCGGAGTCCTCCGCGCCCACGATGCGCCCCAGGCAGAGGTCGAGGCCGAAGCGGCGCAGGGTCCGCAGCCGTGCCGTGAGGCGGTGGATCTCCGCGTCCCGCTCCATCGCCTCCCGCCCGGCACCGCCCGGCGCCCGGCGCGCGGTGTCGAGCTGCCCTGACAGCTCGGCGACCGTCTGCTCCAGACTCTCCGCGACGGCCGCGAAGTGCCGCTCGTCGGCGGCGATCAACGCCGGGTCGGCCTTGGCGGAGAGACGGTCGGGCAGGTCGAACGCACTGGTGTTCAGATGGTCGGGTGACATGGGTGCACGCACGGGGGGCTTCTCCGGTTTCCGCAGCTGACGGCCTTGGCGAGCGATTGTGCGGCACGAGGGGGGCCTTGCCGCAAGGCCCCCCGTGCGCTATAAGTTAAGAGTGGCGAGGAGTGGGGAACACTCCGCGCCCTTTCTTTTTGCCTGCGTCGGGCGGAGCGCGAGTCCGTCACGCAGGGCCCTCGTACGGAGCCCTGCACCGCGCTCGTTCACTCCGCGCGCTCCAGGGCGGCGCGCCAGACGGGGCTGTCGACGTAGTGGTTGTCGTAGCGCTCCGAGGACGCGGCGATCTCCTGCGGGTCCGCCTCGCCGCGCATCACGCGCCCCAGCAGACGCAGGTAGTCGAACCTTCCCATGCCGGGGGTGAAGACGAAGATGACGTCCGCCTCACAGCCGGGGGCGGCGGCGAAGGCGTGCGGGGTGTGCGGCGGCACCGCGAGGAAGTCGCCGGCCTTGAGGACGGTGACCTCCTCGCCGACCAGCACCTGAAGCTCGCCGCTGATCACGAAGAACAGCTCCGTCGCCCGCGTGTGGAAGTGGGCCGGCGCCCCGGCCGCCCCCTTCGCGAAGGTGGAGCGGTAGCTCGTGCAGCCGTCCGTCTCGGCCAGCAGGGTCATCACGCTGCTCGGGTCGGCGCAGGTCTCGGCCTCGGAGCGGCGGGTCAGGACGACCTCGGGGGCGGTGGTGGCTTCCTCGTGCATCATCGTGATCCTTTGCGGTGGGGTGGGTGCGTACGGAGTGGGGGGCCTGGGCCTCAGGCGCCCAGGGTGATCAGGGCCGCGATCGCCGGGCCGAAGGCTCCGCCCAGCTGGTAGGACAGGTTGAACAGGCCGATGGCCGTGGCGCGTTGGGAGGTCGGCGCGGACTGGGTGGCGTACACCGCGAGCGTGGCCTGGCCCGCGCTCGTGGCGAGGACGGCCAGGGTCGCGACCGGCAGGAGCAGCGCCGGCCAGGGGGTCAGGAAGGCGGCGAGCGGGGCGAGCGCTCCGGCCGTGAGGACGATCGTCAGGACCCGCGGGCGGCCCATCCGGGCCGCGCCGGCGGCGAGCAGCATGGAGAGCGCGGAGCCCACGAGGAGGGCGGTCATCTGACCGGTGCCGATCGCGGACGTCGACCAGTCGGTGCGGTCGCGCAGCAGCTGCGGGACGGTGAAGAGCAGCGTGAAGTACGAGGTCGCCACGGTGCAGGCGAGCGCGGCGGACAGGACGAACGCCCGGGTGCGCAGCAGCGCAGCGGGGACGAAACCCGTCGGGCGGGTGCGGATGTGCAGGGCGAGGAGCGCGGCCGTCACCAGGGAGGCGGCCACCGCGGGCAGCGGGTAGCGGGGGACGAGGACCAGGGCCGTCGCCGTCAGGACCAGCAGGGCGGCGCCGCGCCCGTCGAAGCGGGCGCTCGGCGGCGGTACGGACAGGTCGGCGCGGCGCAGGACCGCGGGCAGGGCGAGGAGGGCGACCGCCCCGACGGCGAGGGACGCGCGCCAGGAGACGGCGCCCGCGACGGCCGAGCCGAGCAGTGGTCCGACCGCGCCGAGCGTTCCGAAGCCCGCGGTGATCACGCCCATCCGGCGGACCGTGCCGGCCAGGCTCATCGCCGCGGTGACCAGGCCCGCGCCGCCGATGCCCTGCGCCGCCCGGCCCGCCATGGCCAGCGGCAGCCAGGGCGCCACGGCGACGACGGCGGTCCCGGCCGCGATCAGAGCGGCGCTCGGCCGCAGGACACCGGCCAGGCCACGGCGCCGCAGCAGGCCTGCCATCAGGGGGGTTCCGACGGCGATGGCCCAGGCGAAGACCGTGACGAGCCAGGTCGCCGTGGTGGTGCGGACACCGAGGGAGGCGGCCATGTCCGGGAGGATCAGGACCGGGCCGTTCGCCGAGGCCGCGAGCGGAGTGGCCAGCAACGCCAGCCACAGGGCCGGGACTCGGCGCGGTGCGGGCGCCGCGGCGAGGGGGGTCGTCGGCGTGGTGGGGCGGGTCCGGGTTCGGTCGAGCAGGGACATCGCGTGCTCCCGTCGTTCAGTCTTGATAATCTCAACGTTGAGATAAAAGCAGCTCGATTCCTTCAACGTCAAGTGTCTTAACGTTGAGAAGATGAATGTGGAGAGGAGCGCGGCGATGAGCGATGCCGTGGACGCGATCATCGGGCAGTGGGCCAAGGAGCGCCCCGACGTGGTGGAGGACCTCTGGCCGGTGGAGCTCTTCGGGCGGATCCAGCGTCTCGCCCGCGCGATCGACAAGTCCGCCAAGGCCTCCGCGGCCGCGCACGGCGTGGAGCACGGCGAGTTCGACGTCCTCACGACCCTGCAGCGCTCCGGGCCGCCCTACGCCCTCACCGCGGGCGCCTTCCTGAAGGCGTCCATGGTGACGTCCGGCGCGATCACCAACCGCATCGACAGGATGGAGGCGAAGGGCCTCGTCGAACGGGTCCGCGACGGGGAGGACCGGCGCACGATCAAGATCCGCCTCACGGAGCACGGCCACGAGGTCACCCGTGCGGCCTTCGCCGACCACCTCGCCAACTACGCCCGCATGCTGGCCGATGTGGACCGCGAGACGGTCGAACGGACCGCCGACGGGCTGCGGGAGGTGCTGGAGGCCTTCGGTGACACCGGCATCGAGTGAGAAGCCGCGCCGTCGCACGGGGGTGGTGAGGACCTCGGGGGCGGGCCGGGGACCAGCCGGCCGCGGTCGCCACCGCCGGTGCGAAGCCGGTCAGGACGAGCCCGGTCGTCCTCCCCGGCTCCACGACCGGGCGATCGGCCCGGCGGACGTCTCCTGCCCCCACCGTCACGCGCCGCGGCGGCCGGCGGTCACCACGCCGTCGTCGCCTGCCGCGGGGCCCTGAGCCGCGCGGCAGGCTGGGCGCTCGGACCGGGCCGGGTCAGTCCCACTGCTGGGCGGCGAGCGAGGTGACCGGCTGCGGCTTGCCGATGACGGCGAGCGCGATGAAGAAGTTGATCTGGCCGATCGCGATGGTCAGGGTGGCCATGCCCTTCTCGTCGTAGTGCTCGGCCGCCTCGGCGTAGAGCTCGTCGGAGACGCGTTCCCTGCCGTGCGGGGCGGGCTGCAGGGTGGCCTCGGCCAGGGCGAGGGCGGCGCGCTCGGCGGCGGTGAAGCAGGGGGCGTCCTGCCAGGAGGCGACGGCGGTGATGCGCTCCTCGGACTCGCCGGCCTTGCGCAGGAAGCTGGTGTTCAGAATCGTCAGGTAGGTGTTGTGGACGATCTGCCCGGCCCGCAGGTGGACCAGGTTGATCGTGGTGCGGGGCACCGCCTGGTTGCCGGTGGCGCGGAACAGGGCGGCACTGATGTCGGCAAGCTCCGGCACGAACTCGCCCGGGTTCGGCATCCGGGAGATCGAGGGGGTCGAGGGCTTCGTCATGGTGTCGCTCCTTCGTCGCGGCCCGCGCGGGCCTCTCCGGCGCCTTCACTGCACTGACGGACGCAGGCCCGACGATGTGACGGGAATCCGGAAGGAAGTCGACACACGCGGTCCGCAGGGACACGGACGCCGTGATCCGCCCGCTCGGGTTCCGCCTGGCCGGGTGAGGGCGGTGCCGGCCCACGCCCAGGCCCAGGCCAGGCCGACCCACGCCCAGGCCCACGCCCACGCACGCCCAGGCCAGGCCGGCCCAGGCCCACGCCCCGGCGCCGGCCAGGCCTCGGCCTTGGCCTCAGCCGACGTGGACGCGGGGGCGGCGGGCCCGGTCGGGCTCCGCCTCCCGCAGCACCTCGCGGGTGACCGGGGCGACCTCGCCCTGGCCGAAGAGGAAGAAGCGGACGAAGTTGGCGAAGGGGTTGCCCTCGGTCCACTCGAAGTAGATGTGGGGGCGCGTGCCGGTGAGGTCGCGGGCCTGCAGGAGCAGGGCCGCGAGGGCGTTGGGCACGGAGGAGCTCTCCAGCGTGAGGACGCGGTAGCGGTCGTGGAGGACCTCGCCCCGCACGGTCAGTCCGGCCTCGAACTCCGACGGGTCGGTGACGGTGACCTCGACGAAGACGAAGTCTTCCGTGGTCGGCAGGTCGTTGTCGGTGCGGATCTGCTCGATCTTGTCGCGGTACTCGGCGATGTCGCGCCGGTCCGGCTCGTTGGCGATGAAGCGCGGGGTGCGGCTGGCGATGTCCCGCACGAAGCGTTCGGCCATGTCGTCGAGTTCGACGTGGGTGACGCGCAGTTCGAAGGCTCGGCCGAGGCGGGAGAGGAGGGAGATGAGGATGATGCCGGCGATGAAGCAGGCACCGATCTTCACGCCGTCCGGGCGCTCGATGATGTTGACGACGGTGGTGTAGAGGAAGACGGCGGAGATGACGCCGAAGCCGATGGCCCAGCCGCGCTGGCCCGCCTTGCGGGCGGCGATGGTCACGGCAATGGCGGCGGAGCAGATCAGGACGAGGACACCGGTGGCGTAGGCGCCGCCCTGGGCGTCGACGTCGGCGTCGAAGATCCAGGTGACGAGGAAGGCGACCAGGGTGAAGACGATGACCATCGGGCGGACGGCGCGGGCCCAGTGAGGGGCCATGCCGTACTTGGGCAGGTAGCGCGGCATCAGGTTGAGCAGGCCGGCCATGGCGGAGGCGCCCGCGAACCACAGGATGAGGATGGTGGAGACGTCGTAGACCGTGCCGAAGGTGTTGCCCAGGTACTCGTGCGCGAGGTAGGCGAGGGCACGGCCGTTGGCCTTGCCGCCGGGCTCGAACTCGTCCTGCGGGATGAGGACGGTGGTGATGAAGCTGGTCGCGATCAGGAAGACGCTCATGATGACCGCGGCGGTCGTCAGCAGCTTCTTCGTGCCGCGGATGCGCCCGGCGGGCTCGGCCTCGGTGTCGCCGGGGTCGCCCTCGACGTGCGGCATCACCGCCACGCCCGTCTCGAAGCCGGACAGACCCAGGGCGAGCTTGGGGAACACGATCAGGGCGACGCCGATCATGGCGAAGAAGTTGCCGTGCTCGGTGGTGAGGGCCGACGTCCAGTCGGTCACGACGTGGCCCTCGGTCAGCACGTGCCACAGGCCGCTGACCACCACGACGACGTTGAGCGTCAGATACACCCCGACGAGGGCGACGGCGACGCCGATCGCCTCCAGGAAGCCCTTGAGGAACACCGCGCCGAGCAGCGCGATCAGGATCATCGTGATGAGCAGCTGCTTGTTGTGCAGCGCCTCTTCGAGGTGCGGGTTCTCCACCAGGTGGGTCGAGGCGTCCGCCGCCGACAGCGTGATGGTGATGAGGAAGTCGGTCGCGGCGAAGCCGAGCAGGGTGAGGACGAAGAGCTTGCCCTTCCAGAAGGACAGCAGCCGCGACAGCATCGCGATCGAGCCCTCGCCGTGCGGGCTCTCCTCCGCCACCCGCCGGTAGACCGGCAGCGCACCCGCCAGGGTGACGATGACGAGCACGACGGTGGCGACGGGGGAGAGCAGACCGGCGGCCAGCGCGGCGATGCCGGGCTGGTAGCCGAGGGTCGAGAAGTAGTCGACACCGGTCAGGCACATCACCCGCCACCAGCGCTGGCCCTTGTGTCCCGCGTCCGCGGCCGGTTCCTTGGGCCGGGAGGGCTTGCCCTTGCCCATGTCGGACAGGCCCTCCAGCATCCACGCGCGCAGTCTGCTCGTGCGCGTTTCGATCGGGGTGGCCATGGGTGCTCCTGGACGCTGTTCGACGGCAGGCCGGACAGGTGGGCCGGCCGGTGGGGTTCGGACGGTGGGGCCGAGGGGAGGCCGAGCGGGAGGGGGAAGGGGGAGGGGGCAGGGGGATTTTCGGCCGTCACCCGGACGGCCGGGCCAGCGTAAGCAGCCCGGCCCGCCGTCGTGCCGGTCAGCGCGTCAGGAAAGCGTCAAGATCCTCCTTCTGGGCGTCGCCTTGCTCACACCGAGCGCAGCGGGTGCGCACCGAGCTCGGCGAGGTGCTCGACCTGCGGGACCGCCGGTTCGCACGCGGAGCGCCGGCCGGCGACCCGGGCGCGGCTCGGCCCGACGGGGACCTGGTGGTGCCCGGCTGGATCCGGGACGTGGAGCGCCAGGGCCGGCCGGACGGGGAGTCGAGCTCCGCGCCCTCGCGCGGGGCCGCTGCCAGGGCCGCTTCCTGGTGACCCCCGCGGACCGGAGTCGGCCGCCGTCCCTGGAGGCCCGGCTGGTCGCGGCGGACCTCGCGGTGCAGGCCGGCTCCGCCCTCGCCGCCGCGCCGACGGTCCGTACGGCTGCGTGACCTGCTCCTTCTCCGTCTGAGGTGTGCCCCGCTCGACGGGCCCGGCGCGGCGTGGACGCGCGGCCGTACGGGATGCGTCAAGACGGCCGCGGCGCGCGTCAAGGGGGCGTCAACGGCGGTGGAGAGGTGGCCGAAAGGCGGTTTGCTCGTGTCAGGCGCCGTACGGGTCCGCCCCGGGCGCCAGTCATCTCATCCACTTACTTCAGGAGCTCACGATGGCCGACGCGGCCTTCGTGGTCACCACGGTCGCGATCTTCGCGCTGGTGGCCCTCGTCGCCAAGGGGGTGGCGAAGCTGTGAACGCCGAGAACATCGTCGGTCTGCTCGTCGCCGTCGCCCTGCTGGGATACCTCGTCCTCGCGCTGGTCAAGCCGGAGAGGTTCTGAGCCCCGCGATGAGTCCCGTCCTCGCTGGAGTGCTCCAGCTTCTGGCGCTGGTCGTCGCCCTCGGTCTGTCGTACCGGCCGCTGGGCGAGCACATGGCGCGCGTCTACTCCTCGGGCAAGCACTACAGGCCCGAGAGGTGGATCTACAGGGTGATCGGAGCGAACCCGGACACCGAGATGCGCTGGACCGCGTATCTGCGCGGGGTGCTCGCCTTCTCCGCGGTGAGCGTCCTCTTCCTCTACCTGCTGCAGCGGGTCCAGGGTTCGCTGCCCGGCTCGCTCGGCTTCGTGTCCATCGACCCGGACCAGGCGTTCAACACGGCCGCGTCCTTCGTCGCCAACACCAACTGGCAGTCGTACTACGGCGAGCAGGCCATGGGCCACGTCGTCCAGACCGGCGGCCTGGCGGTGCAGAACTTCGTCTCGGCGGCGGTCGGCATCGCGGTGGCGGTCGCGCTCGTGCGCGGCTTCGCCCGCTCGCGTACGGGGGAGCTGGGCAACTTCTGGGCCGACCTGGTGCGCGGCACGGTCCGGATCCTCCTGCCGATCTCCGTCGTGGGCGCGCTCGTCCTGGTCGCCTGTGGCGCGATCCAGAACTTCGCCGGCATCCACGAGGTCGGGCAGTTCACGGGCGGATCGCAGCAGTGGAACGGCGGCGCGGTGGCCTCGCAGGAGGTCATCAAGGAGCTGGGCACGAACGGCGGCGGCTACTTCAACGCCAACTCGGCCCACCCCTTCGAGAACCCCGACGGGCTCTCCAACCTCTTCGAGATCTATCTGATCCTCGTCATCCCCTTCGCGCTCACCCGCACCTTCGGGCGCATGGTCGGCTCGATCAGGCAGGGCCACGCGATCCTGGCGACGATGGCCACGATCTGGCTGGGCTTCACCGCCCTGATGATGTGGACCGAGTTCCACCACGGCGGTCCCGCCTTCGACATCGCGGGCGGCGCCATGGAAGGCAAGGAGACCCGCTTCGGCGTCGGTGGCTCGTCGATCTTCGCCGTGGCCACGACGCTGACGTCGACGGGTGCGGTGAACTCCTTCCACTCCTCGTACACGGGCTTCGGCGGCGGCATCACCCTGCTGGGCATGCAGCTCGGCGAGATCGCGCCCGGCGGTGTCGGCTCCGGTCTCTACGGCATGCTGATCATGGCGGTCATCGCGGTGTTCATCGCCGGTCTGATGGTCGGCCGCACGCCCGAGTACCTCGGCAAGAAGATCGGCACCCGGCAGATCACGTTCGCCGCCTGCTACATCCTGATCACCCCGGCCCTCGTGCTCTGCTTCACCGCCGCGGCCATGGCCCTGCCGACCCCCGCGCACTCGATGACGAACTCCGGCGCGCACGGCTTCTCCGAGATCCTGTACGCCTACACCTCCGGCGCCAACAACAACGGCTCCGCCTTCGCCGGGCTGAACGCCGACACCCAGTGGTTCAACTCGACCATCGGCATCGCGATGCTGCTCGGCCGGTTCCTCCCCATGGTGTTCGTCCTCGCGCTCGCCGGTTCCCTCGCCGAGCAGTCGCCCGTCCCCGGGACCGCGGGCACGCTGCGCACCGAGAAGCCGCTCTTCACCGGCCTCCTCGTCGGCACCATCGTGATCATCACCGGTCTCACGTACTTCCCGGCCCTCGCGCTGGGCCCGCTCGCCGAAGGGCTGGCAGCATGAGCACCCTCACCCCCACCCGCGCGCCCCAGGACGACGCGGCCCGCCCGCCGCGCAAGGAGCCCGAAACCCGGGTCGGCGGCGGCCTGTTCGACCCGAAGCAGCTCATCAGGTCCTTCCCGGACGCACTGCGCAAGCTCGACCCGCGCGTGATGGTCACGTCGCCGGTGATGTTCGTGGTCCTGGTCGGTTCGGTGGTCACCACCGCGCTGGCGATCAAGGATCCGGGCGACTGGTTCGGCTGGGCCATCACCGCCTGGCTGTGGCTGACGACCGTCTTCGCCAACCTGGCGGAGGCGGTGGCCGAGGGCCGAGGCAAGGCCCAGGCCGACACGCTGCGCAAGGCCAGGACCGACACCGTCGCCCGCCGGGTCACCGAGACGGGCGAGGAGCAGGTCCCCGGCACCGAGCTGCGCGTCGGTGACCTGGTGGTCTGCGAGGCCGGCGACGTCATCCCCGGCGACGGCGACGTCGTCGAGGGCGTCGCGAGCGTGGACGAGTCCGCCATCACGGGCGAGTCGGCTCCGGTCATCCGTGAGTCCGGCGGCGACCGTTCGGCGGTCACCGGCGGCACGAAGGTGCTGTCCGACCGCATCGTCGTCCAGATCACGACGAAGCCCGGCGAGACCTTCATCGACCGGATGATCAACCTGGTCGAGGGCGCCGCCCGGCAGAAGACGCCCAACGAGATCGCCCTCAACATCCTTCTGGCGTCCCTCACCATCGTCTTCCTCCTCGCGGTCGTCACCCTGAAGCCCTTCGCGATCTACGCCGGGGCCGACAAGCAGACGTCGATGATCGTCCTGACGGCCCTGCTGGTGTGTCTGATCCCGACGACGATCGGCGCCCTGCTCTCGGCGATCGGCATCGCCGGCATGGACCGGCTGGTCCAGCGCAATGTCCTGGCGATGTCGGGACGCGCGGTCGAGGCCGCCGGCGACGTGTCGACGCTGCTGCTCGACAAGACCGGCACCGTCACCCTCGGCAACCGCCAGGCGGCGGAGTTCGTGCCGGTCAAGGGCACCACCGAAGCCGAGCTGGCCGACGCCGCCCAGCTCTCCTCGCTGGCCGACGAGACGCCCGAGGGCCGCTCGATCATCGTCCTCGCCAAGGAGGAGTACGGGCTGCGCGAGCGCCACCAGAGCGAGCTCGCGCACGCCACGTGGATCGAGTTCACCGCCCAGACCCGTATGTCGGGCGTGGACGTCGACGGCCGCAGGATCCGCAAGGGCGCGACCGGTTCGGTCGTGACGTGGGTGAAGGAACGCGGTGGCGAGGTCGCGCAGGACGCCCAGGAAGTCACCGACGCCATTTCCCAGGCCGGCGGCACGCCGCTGCTGGTGGCCGTGGAGGACGGCGAGGGCGCGCGCGTCCTCGGTGTCATCCACCTCAAGGACGTCGTCAAGGAAGGCATGCGCGCGCGGTTCGACGAGCTGCGCCGCATGGGCATCAGGACGGTCATGATCACGGGCGACAACCCGCTGACCGCCAAGGCCATCGCGGAAGAGGCCGGCGTCGACGACTTCCTCGCCGAGGCCACCCCCGAGGACAAGATGGCCCTCATCAAGCGCGAGCAGGCCGGCGGCAAACTCGTCGCGATGACCGGCGACGGGACCAACGACGCCCCGGCGCTCGCGCAGGCGGACGTCGGCGTGGCGATGAACACGGGCACGTCGGCCGCGAAGGAGGCCGGCAACATGGTCGACCTCGACTCCAACCCGACCAAGCTCATCGAGATCGTCGAGATCGGCAAGCAACTCCTCATCACGCGGGGAGCGTTGACGACCTTCTCGATCGCCAACGACGTGGCGAAGTACTTCGCCATCATCCCGGCCATGTTCGCGGTGGCCTACCCGTCGCTGGACAAGCTGAACATCATGGGCCTGGCCTCGCCCGAGTCCGCGATCCTGTCCGCCGTCATCTTCAACGCGCTGATCATCGTGGCCCTCGTGCCGCTCGCCCTCAAGGGCGTGCGCTACCGGCCCTCCAGCGCGGACTCGATGCTCCGCCGCAACCTCGGCGTCTACGGCCTCGGCGGTCTCGTCGCCCCCTTCATCGGCATCAAGCTCATCGACCTGCTCCTCTCCCTCATCCCCGGAATCGGCTGACCCACGATGAACAACTCCGTAGGAAACTCCGGCCGCGTGCTCTGGGCGGGCCTGCGCGCCCTCCTCGTCCTGACCGTCGTGTGCGGCGTGCTCTACCCCCTCGCCGTCACCGGTCTCGCCCAACTCGCCTTCCCCGGCAAGGCGAACGGTTCCGAGGTCAAGGACGCGAGCGGCAGGGTCGTCGGCTCCGAGCTCATCGGGCAGACCTACGACCTGCCGCTGAAGGACGGCGAGGAGACCGCGAGCCCGGACCTGCGCTGGTTCCAGCCGCGCCCCTCCAACGGCCTGGGCACCAACAGCGTCAACACCCAGTACAAGATCATCCTGTCCGGCGCCACGAACCGCTCCGGTGACAACGCCGAACTGATCGCGTGGGTGACCGACGCCAAGGCGGCCGTCGTCAAGGACAACTCGACCGCCGACCACCGGGTGAAGCCGTCCGACGTCCCCGCCGACGCCGTCACCTCCTCCGGCTCGGGCCTGGACCCGCACATCTCCCCGGAGTACGCGAGGCTCCAGGTCCACCGCGTCGCCGAGCGCAACCACCTCACCGTCGCCCAGGTCGACCGGCTCGTCGCCGACCACACCGACGGCCGCCTCCTCGGCTTCATCGGCGAGCCCCGCGTCAACGTCCTCCAGCTGAACATCGCCCTCAGGGCCCTGGTGACCAAGGCCTGACGGCCTGACGGCCTGACGCCTGACGGGCCTGACGCCTGACGGCCTGATGGCCTGACGGGTCGGCGGGCCCGTCCGGACGGACGAGTCGGAGCCGGCGGCCATGGTCGGTCCATGGCCGCCGGCTCCGCTTCGCCGCCCTCGTGCTCGTGCCGGTGCTCGTGGCGGCGTCGACGCCGTACGTCTCCCTTCCCGTCCGCCCGAACCGTGGGACGGGAAGGGGGGCGCCCGTCTACCAGGACGACTTCCTCACGCCCGGCAGGAATCCCGCGTGCGCCTGCTGCCGCGTCCGCACCCGGGAGAGCCCGAAGCTCCGCAGGTGTCCGCGCGGGCGCCCGTCCACGCTGTCGCGGTTGCGTACGCGAGTGGCGCTGGCGTCGCGCGGCTGCCGCCGCAGTTCGGCGTAGGCGGCCTCGCGCTCGGCGGCGGTGGCGGACGGGCGGCGGGCGATCGCCTTGAGCTCGGCCCGGCGGGCCGCGTACCGCTGGACGACCTGCTTGCGCCGCTCGTTCTTCGCGATCTTGCTCTTCTTCGCCATCAGACCTTCCCGCCCCGCGCGCGGATCCGGGCGACGGCGGCCTCGACGCCGATCGCGTCCACCGTCTTGATCGCCCTGGCGCTCAGCGTCAGGCGGACGTGCCGCCCCTCGCTCGGCAGCCAGTAGCGCTTGCGCTGGATGTTGGGGTCGAAGCGGCGCGAGGTGCGCCGGTGCGAGTGGGAGATGGAGTTGCCGAATCCCGGCCGGGCGCCGGTCAGCTGGCAGTGGGCGGACATGTGTGGTGCTGCCTCTCTCGCCTTCGGGGCGTGTGGGCCCCGCTCGGGTCAGTTATCGGTAATGAAAACCGTTGTCATATACTAGCCTCATGACACGCACCGAGATCCGCCCGGTCGTCACACTCCGTTCCACGGCAGGCACCGGGTTCACGTACGTCACGCGCAAGAACCGTCGTCACGACCCCGACCGGCTCGTGCTGCGGAAGTACGACCCCGTCGTCGGCCGGCACGTCGACTTCCGCGAAGAGCGCTGACCCCCCACGCCCACCCCGAAAGGTCCTGCCATGAAGCCCGGCATCCACCCCGCCCACGGGCCCGTCGTCCACCGCGACACCCCTCCCCTCGTCGACGTGGAGGGCCGCCCGGCCGGCCACGCCTTCGCCACGGGCGCCGCGCGTGTCCTCGACGCCGCCGGCCGCGTCGAGCGCTTCGAACGCCGCTGCGGAGACCGTCGATGACGCACGACCAGCAGCTCCCCGTCGTGATCGTCGGCGGCCTGCACGCCGACGCCCGCAGGGAAGTCGTCGAACACCTCCTGCGGACCGTGCCGGACAGTGTCGCCCTCCATCACGACCTGACCGGAGCGCCCGAGGGGACCGTGCTCCGGCTGGTCCGCGATGCCTCCGGTCCGCTCTCCCGGAGCGAGACGCCCCTGGTCGACGACTGTGCGTGCTGCGCCCTGCGCGAGGACCTGGTGCCGGAGCTGCTGCGGATGGCGGACGGCGGGCGGACCCGGCTCGCCGTGGTCGAGCTGTGGGACTCGGTCGAGCCGAAGGCCATGGCCGAGGTCGTCGCCGCGCACGGCGGCGACCGGCTCGCCCTCACCGGCGTGATCACGGCCGTGGACCCCGCGCTCGTCCTGCCGTACCTCGGCAACGGCGACGACCTGGCCGAGGCGGGCCTCGCGGCGGCCCCCACCGACCAGCGGACCGTCGGCGACACCTGGGCCCGCCAGCTGGAGTACGCACCCGTCCTCGCCGTCGTCGACAGCGCCGGGGCCGACGCCGAGGACCACGCCCTGCTCGCCCAGTTGCACCCCACGGCCCGGCGCGTACCGGCCACCTCCACCGAACTCGCCCGCGCCGCGCTCGCCGGCTTCGACGTCGAGGCGGCGGCCGCCGCCCAGCACCCGGCGTGCGCGCTCCTGCCCCAGGAGGCCGACGAGTCCGGGGTCGCCACGCTCGTCTGGCGCCGGCGCCGACCGTTCCACCCCGAGCGGCTGTACGAGGCGCTGGAGGACCTGTGCTGCGCCGCCGCCCGCAGTCGCGGCCGCTTCTGGCTCGCCGACCGCCCCGACGCGCTGCTCGCCTGGGAGGCTGCCGGCGGCGCCCTGTGCGTGGAGAACGCCGGGCCGTGGCTGGCGTCCCTGCCCGACGCCGCCTGGGAGATGGTCCCGCCCGTGCGCAGGGCGGCGGCCGCGCTCGACTGGCACCCCGACCACGGCGACTGCTGCCAGCACCTCGTCTTCACGTCGCCGGGCCTGGACCGGGACGGTCTCGAACGCCTCCTGGACTCCTGCCTGTTGACGGACGCGGAGTTCGCCTCGGGGCGCGACGCCTGGAAGACCCTGCCGGCCGCCTTCGACGTGCTCCTCGACGCCGCCTGACACACCCACAACCGACTCAGGAGAGACCCGATGGCCCGACGCCCCGATCCCCGCAAGCCCGCCCGGCCCCGGCCCAACCCGCTCGACGCGGCCGGGATCACGTACATCGACTACAAGGACACCGCGCTGCTGCGCACGTTCGTCTCCGACCGGGGCAAGATCCGCAGCCGCCGCGTCACCCGGGTGACGGCGCAGCAGCAGCGGGCCGTCGCCGCGGCCGTCAAGAACGCGCGCGAGATGGCGCTGCTGCCGTACGCCGGCCGCTGACGGACCGGGGGGAGGAGGGGCGGCGGGACCCTGCGCGACCCCGCCGCACCGTCGGGGCCGCGGTGCCCGCCGACGCGGCTCGGACCGGGTTCAGGCCAGGTCGGTGAGCTCCTCCGCGAAGACCTGGGACAGCGGCTGCGGGCCCACGTACTGCTGGCAGTTGCACTCGCCCGCCTCGTACCGCAGCGGCTTCTTGTTCTCGTCCCACGCGACCGGGATCTCGACCCGCTCGTGACACCGGCCCTTCTTGTCGTGCTTGGCCAGATGGTGCGTGCAGCCGCACACCGGCTCCGGCGTCCTGTTCGCCGCTTCGAGCGCGAGGCGCTCCTGCCTGGCCGCCTCCAGGACCTCCATCCTGCGCTCGTGGCGATGCCGCAACGCGGTGCGTATGTTGTCGGCGGCCCAGGCGAAACCGCCCGTCCAGAACAGGATGAGGATCACCCAGATCCAGTTCATGCGCCTTCCTTTCCCCCGGAATGCTGTGCAAGCAGTGTAGGGACGCGGGTCGTCCGGACACCCACCCTTGACAATCCGTCATGCTCCTGACAGCAGTAAGGGGCCGTGCAGTGCACCACTCCCGTGAACGGCACCACGACCCGAGGGGGATCAGCGCATGACCGAGTCCGACAAGGCGGGCGACGCCTACGACGTCGTCATCAGCGGAGCCGGCCTGGCCGGCAGTGCCGCGGCGATCCTGCTCGCGCGGCGCGGTGTCCGCGTCGCGCTGCTGGAACGGCGCTCGGACCCTGGCGCGTACAAGGTGCTGTGCACCCACGCCCTTCAGGCCAGCGCCTATCCGGTGCTGGACGAACTCGGGCTCGTGTCCGCGCTGGAGGAGGCCGGGGCCGTTCCCAACAAGGCGCGCTGGCACACTCGTTGGGGATGGATCGAGCCCCGGGCCGACGCCGGGGGCGCCGAGCTGCCGTACGCGTACAACGTCCGGCGCAGCACCCTCGATCCGATGATCAGGTCCCGTGCCGCGCAGACCCCGGGCGTCGATCTGCTCCTCGGCCACCGGGTGACCGGACTGGTCCGCGACGGGCAGCGGACGGTGGGCGTGCGCGTGTCCACGGAACGGGGCGAGCGCGAGATCCGGGCGCGGCTGGTGGTCGGTGCCGACGGCAAGGACTCGCCCGTCGCGAAGTTCGCCGGGGTGCGCACCCGGGTGCACGAGAACGCGCGGTTCGGCTATCTCGCGCACTACCGCGACCTTCCGCTGCGCGACGGGATCAGTCACGCCTGGTTCCTCGAGCCCGACATGGCGTACGCGTTCCCGAACGACGACGGGGTCACGGTCGTCGCGGTACTGCCGGACAAGAAGCGGCTGCCGGCGTTCCGGGAGGATCTGGAAGGCAGCTTCCTCGCATTCGTCCGCGGCCTGCCCGAGGCGCCGCCCGTCGACTCCGCCGAGCGCGTCTCGAAGATCATCGGCACGGTCGACTACCCGCTCGTCACACGTGACGCGACCGCACCCGGCCTCGCCCTGATCGGCGACGCCGCCCTGACCGGCGATCCGCTGTGGGGCGTCGGCTGCGGGTGGGCCCTGCAGTCCGCGCAGTGGCTGACCGAGGCCGTCGCCGCCGCCGCGACGGGCCGCGGTGACCTGGACGCGTCGCTCACCGCGTACGCCCGCACCCATCGGCGCAGGCTGCGCGGTCACCAGTTCCTGTCCGTCGACTTCGCCAAGGCCGCCGTTCCGTTCAATCCCGTGCAACGGCTGATGTTCTCGGCGGCGGCGCGCGACGAGGGGATGGCGCGGCACATGTACCTGTTCGCATCCCGCCTGATCGGTCCGATGCGCTTCCTGAACCCCGTCGCGCTGGCCAGGGCCTCGGCCGTCAACCTCAGGCACCGCCGGTCGGCCGCGTCGCCGTCGGGGGCGTGACCGGCCGGCGTTGACGGGGGCTGTCGCCCGGCACCGCGGGCCGCCCACCTCGTTCCTCGCGCTCGCGCGGCGCCCGTCGGCTCCGAGCCGGACGGGCGACGCGCGGCCGAGCCGTTGGGGCCGGCCCGGTGTCGTGGCACAGTGGCGGTATGTGCGGACGCTATGCCTCCACCCGCAGTCCCGAAGATCTCACCCAGCTCTTCGGGGTGACCGCATGGCGCCCCGAGGAGACGCTGGCGCCGAGTTGGAACGTGGCGCCGACCGACCCGGTCCACGCGGTCCTCGAACGCGCCGCGCGCGACGGCGGCGACGAGGTGCGCCGTGAGCTGAGGGCGTTGCGGTGGGGGCTGGTGCCGTCGTGGGCGAAGGATCCGAAGAGCGGCTCCCGCATGATCAACGCCCGGGTCGAGACCGTGCACGAGAAGCCCGCCTACCGCCGGGCCTTCGCCAGGCGCCGCTGCCTGCTGCCCGCCGACGGCTTCTACGAATGGGACCCCGTCAAGGACGACGCGACCGGCAGGACCCGCAAGCAGCCCTACTTCATCAGCCCCGCCGACGGTCAGGTGATGGCCCTCGCGGGTCTGTACGAGTACTGGCGCGATCCCGACGTCGCCGCCGACGACGATCCGGCCGCCTGGCTGATGACCTGCACGATCATCACCACCGAGGCCACCGACGAGGCCGGCCGTGTCCACCCCCGCATGCCGCTCGCCCTCACCCCCGACCACTACGACGCCTGGCTCGACCCCCGCAACCACGACACGCACGACCTCCGCGCCCTGCTCACCCGGCCCGCCGACGGCCGCCTCGACGCCCGGCCCGTCTCCATGGCCGTGAACAACGTCCGCAACAACGGCCCCCACCTCCTCGACCCGGCGGCCTGAGGGCGGCCCGAGGCCCGCGGCCGCCGGCTGCGGCAGGGCCTCCGGTCAGCCGATGAGGGCGACCGGCGCGTCCCAGGCGTTGCGGTCGACGGTGAGGGTGTAGCCGCCCCGGGTCTCCTTGCAGCCGGTGCTTCGCCATTCCCCACCCCTTCGGCAACCCGCCCCGGGCCTCCGGAGCCGGTCCACCCTGTCCGGCCCCTTCCGCGCGACGGCCCACGGAGGGCCCTTCGTCGCGGCGGCGGCCCTCGGCTCAGCCGTGACGTTCCGGGAGAGCCGAGGTGAGGGCGGGGCGGGTCCGGGTGCGGAAGGTGCGGCGGTAGGTGTCCGGCGGGACGCCGACCGTCCGGGCGAAGTGGCGGCGCAGGGTGGTGGCGGTGCCCATGCCGGTGGCCGTCGCGATGGTGTCGACGGTGTCGTCGGTGGTCTCCAGCAGTTCCTGCGCGTGCCGGATGCGCTGGGTGAGCAGCCACTGCAGCGGGGTGGTGCCGGTGACCGACCTGAAGTGGCGCCCCAGGTGGCGCGAGCTCATCCCGGCCTGACGGGCCAGGTCCTCCACCGTGAGCGCCTGGTCCAGGCGCTGCAGCACCCAGGGGAACAGCAGGGCGAGCGGATGGTTGCCGGGGGTGGGCACGGGAGTGGTCACGAACTGGGCCTGACCACCGTCCCGGTGCGGGGGGACCACCAGGCGCCGGGCGATCGTGTTGGCGACGGCCGAGCCGTGGTCGAGGCGCACCAGGTGCAGGCAGAGGTCCATGGCGGCGGCCTTGCCGGCGGAGGTGAGCACGCTGCCGTTGTCCACGTAGAGGACGTCGGGATCCACGGTGATCCGGGGATGACGTCTGGTCAGCTCGTCGGTGTGCGCCCAGTGCGTGGTCGCGAGCCGGCCGTCCAGGAGACCGGCGGCGGCGAGCACGAACGCGCCGGTGCACAGGGAGGCCACGCGGGCCCCCGCCTCGTGCGCCTCCCGCACGGCGTCGACGAGTTCGGGCGGCGGGTCCTGGTCGACGTCGGCCCAGCCGGGGACGATCACGGTGTCGGCGCGCCGGAGGTGGTCGAGCCCGTGGTCGGGGGCCAGTCGGAAACGGCCGATCTGGACGGCGCCCGGACCGCAGAGCGCGAAGTCGTACCAGGGATCCACTATGTGGGTCAGATCGGCACCGAAGACCTCGACCGCCAGAGCCAGTTCGAAGTGCAGCATGCCGTCGGTGACGGCCAGGGCAACAGTGGTCACGTCCGGAAGTGTACGGGTCACGTCGTTCCGGACACTCGTGTGCGAGCGAGCCCCGCGCCAGGATCTTCATGACGGAGCGGCACGGAACCGTGGGCGACCCCTTCACCGTCCACGAGCACCGCACACGACCAGAGAGGACCCCACCATGACCACCAGACGGACGTCCGCAGCGCCGCGCGGCGGCACCTTCCTCCGGACCGCGACGGTCCTGCAGACCCTCGCCCTCTTCTTCCAGGCCTCCACCGCGGGCCTGCTGCTGACCTCGTCACGCGGCTACCTCCTGCACGACTACGGCTCGAAGGTGATGTACGCCGCCGCCATGCTGTACGTCCTCGCCGCGGTCCTCGCCTGGCGCCCGGGCGGCGGATCCCCGCGGCCGGTCCTGTACTCCACCGGCTTCCTCCTCCTCGCCTCGGCCCAGGTCGCACTCGGCGTCGCGCACGTGGCCTCGCTGCACGTCCCCCTGGGCGTGGTGATGTGCGCCCTCAGCACCCTGGCCCTGGTCCGCTCGCTGTCGCCGGGCCACCTGCCGCGCCCGGCCGCCGGCTCGCCGGCAGCCGTCATGAGGGCGGGCGGGCGGCGCGGTTCGGGTGGCTGACACCGCGGGGCCCTCGTCCGCGACCGGTTGTGCGCTGTCGTGCCAACTCCTGGGCGCAGGAGGTCAACGCGGTCGCTCGGGTCGCTTCTAGCGTGAGGAAGTGCCGAGCCGCGGAAGCGGCGGGCCGTTCCCCATCGCTTCGAAAGGACCCCTCATGTTCGACATCGACAAGGTGCAGGCCGCCCCCAGCGCGGACCTCCTCACGCCCGACAACGCGGTCATGCTCTTCGTCGACCACCAGCCGCAGATGTTCTTCGGCACCGGCAGCGGCGACCGTGCCGCGATCATCAACAGCACCGTGGGTCTCGCCAAGGCGGCCAAGGCGTTCGACGTTCCGGCCGTCCTGACCACGGTCGCCGCCGAGTCGTTCTCCGGGCCCCTGCTGCCCCAGCTCGCCGAGGTGTTCCCCAAGCACGAGGTCATCGACCGCACCACCATGAACGCCTGGGAGGACGAGGCGCTCGTCGCGGCGGTCAGGGCGACCGGTCGGAAGAAGATCGTCCTGTCGGGTCTGTGGACCGAGGTCTGCCTGGTGCTGCCCGCCCTCTCGGCGCTGGAGCAGGGGTACGAGGTGTACGTCGTGACCGACGCCTCCGGCGGCGTCAGCCCGGCCGCCCACGAGCACGCCCTGCAGCGCATGATCGCCGCCGGCGCGGTGCCCGTGACCTGGGTCCAGGTCCTCCTGGAGCTGCAGCGCGACTGGGCGCGGCAGGAGACGTACGGCGCGGTCATGGAGATCGTCAAGGCCCACGCGGGTGCCTACGGCCTCGGTGTCGTGTACGCGCAGAGCGTCATCGGCGCGCACGCGGCCGGCTGACCGCCTTGGACACCGGCATTCTGATCCTGCGTCTGCTGGTGGGACTGCTCGTCGCCGGCCACGGTGTGCAGAAGGTCAGTTCGCACCTGGGCGGCAAGGGGCTCGAAGGCGGCACGCAGGAGTTCCGTGCCGACGGCTTCCGCGGCGGTGCCCTCACCGCCCTGGCGGCGGGCGGCGGCCAGATCGGATCGGGCCTGCTGCTCGCGGCCGGCCTCCTGACCCCGCTCGCCGCGACCGGGGCCATCGGGGTCATGACGGTCGCGCTCACCGTGAAATGGCGCCACGGCCTCTGGGTGCAGAACGACGGCTACGAGTACCCGCTCGTCCTCATCGGCACCTCCGCCGCCCTCGCCGCCACCGGACCCGGCGCCTGGTCCCTCGACACGGTCCTCGGCCTCACGCCGTACCCACTGTGGTGGGCGGCCCTCGCGCTCGTGGCCGGTCTCGGCAGCGGGCTCCTCACCCGGCTCGTCCTGCACCGGCCGGCCCCGGCGGCGCCGCACGCCGCCGCCCCCGGCCCGCGCTGAGCGCACGGCGCGGGCCGCACAGACCGGGTCCGGCCGCTCGCGTACCCCCGACCGGGCGGCCGGGCCCTTCCCACCCTCTCCTGAGCAGGAGCACCCGATGGACACCCTCTCGACGGTCCCGCACGGTGGCGGACAGCCGCTGCTGCACCAGAAGGGCGCCGAGACCCAGGCGTTCGGCACGCTCAAGCAGTTGCCGATCGGCCTCGGCCACGACACCCGCATGTACGGCTGCCAGCGGCTGAACCGCGTCCTCGCCGACACGCAGATCCTGTACTCCCTCTACAAGAAGCATCACTGGCTCATGCGCGGGGCCACCTTCTACTCGCTCCACCTGATGCTCGACAAGCACGCGGAGGCCCAACTGGCCATCGTGGACGCGCTGGCGGAGCGCGTCCAGAGCCTCGGCGGCGTCGCCGTCGGGGACCCGCGGCACGTCGCGGAGCTGACGGCGATCCCCCGGCCGCCGGACGGCGTCGAGCCGGTGCCCGTCATGCTGTCGCGGCTCCTCGACGCGCACGAGCGGATCCTGATCGACGCCCGGGACGCCGCCGCCCGGCTCTCCGGGGAGGGCGACGAGGGCAGCGCCGACCTCCTCGTCTCGGACGTCATCCGTACCGGCGAGGCCCAGGTGTGGTTCCTGGCCGAGCATCTCGTGGACACCCCTCTGGTGCGCGGCTGACGGACACGTACGACGTCGTCGTGGGCGCCGGCGGACCGTCCGGTCGGGGCCGACCGCCGGCCGGACCGTCCGGTCGGGGCCGACCGCCGGCCGGACCGTCCGGTCGGGGCCGACCGCCGTCGTCGTCGCGGCCCAGGCGGTCGGCGCCGCCCCCTCCCGCCGTGCCTGCGGGCCGAGCGAGGCATGCAGCGACCCGGCGCCGCCGCCCGAGCGGCGGCCCGCCGAACCCCGACCGGGCCCGTCCCCACATCCCCAGGAACAGGAGAACCCCTCATGAAGAACCGCCCCGTCCTCGAACCCGCCGCTCGGGCCTTCGCCGAGGCCACCGCGCAGCCGCCGTACCTCTACCAGATCCCCGTGGCCGAAGGCCGCAAGGCCGTGGACGACGTCCAGAGCGGCGACGGCGTTCCCCTGCCCGACGCCGACGAGGAGTGGATCACCGTCCACGGCGGCCCCACCGGCGACGTCCGCGCCCGGATCGTCCGCCCCCGCGGCGCCACCGGCCCGCTTCCCGTCATCCTCTACGTCCACGGCGCCGGCTGGGTCTTCGGCAACGCCCACACCCACGACCGGCTCGTCCGCGAACTCGCCGTCGGCACCGGGGCGGCCGTGGTGTTCCCCGAGTACGACCTCTCGCCCGAGGCGCGCTATCCCGTCGCGATCGAGCAGAACTACGACGTCGCCCGGTGGATCGCCCGCGAGGGCCACCACAAGGGCCTCGACGGCACGCGGATCGCCGTCGCGGGCGACTCGGTCGGCGGCAACATGACCGCCGCCCTCACCCTGATGGCCAAGCAGCGCGGCGACGTCGCGTTCGTCCACCAGGTCCTCTTCTACCCGGTCACGGACGCGAGCTTCGGCACCGACTCGTACCACGAGTTCGCCGAGGGCTACTTCCTGCGCCGCGACGCCATGAAGTGGTTCTGGGACCAGTACACGACCGACGAGGCCGAGCGCGCCCAGATCACCGCCTCCCCGCTGCGCGCCTCCACCGAGCAGCTCACCGGCCTGCCGCCCGCCCTGGTCGTCACCGCCGAGGCCGACGTCCTGCGCGACGAGGGCGAGGCGTACGCGGCGAAGCTCCGCGGCGCCGGGGTCCCGGTCACGGCCCTGCGCGTCCAGGGGGCCATCCACGACTTCGTCATGCTGAACGCGCTGCGCGGGACGCAGGGCGCGGAGCTCGCCATCGGTCTCGCCGTCGACGTCCTGCGCAAGGCCCTCGCATGAGCGGGCCGTCGACGAGCATGCCGGTGGCGGGCCTCGTCCCCGCCCCGCGGAGGGAGCAGGAGCACGCCGACCTCCTCGTCCGCAACGCCAAGGTGTTCACCGGTGACCCCGCCCGCCCCGGGGCCCGGGCCGTCGCGATCCGCGACGGCCGGGTCGCGGCCCTCGGCGACGACCACGACCTCGCCCACCTCGTCGGGCCGGGAACGAGGGTCGTCGACGCCCTCGGCCGCCGGGTGATCCCCGGCCTCAACGACTCGCACCTGCACGTCATCCGGGGCGGTCTGAACTACGTCCTGGAGCTGCGCTGGGACGGCGTACGAAGCCTCCGCCACGCCCTGGCCATGCTCCGCGAGCAGGCCGGCCGGACGCCCAGGGGGCAGTGGATCCGCGTGGTCGGCGGCTGGACGGCGGAGCAGTTCGCGGAGCGCCGGATGCCGACGGTCGCCGAGCTGAACGCCGCCGCCCCCGACACCCCCGTCTTCGTCCTGCATCTGTACCAGTCGGCCCTGATGAACCGGGCCGCGGTGCGGGCGGCCGGATTCACCCGCGACACCCCGGACCCCCGCGGCGGGCAGATCGTACGGGGCCGGGACGGCGAGCCCAACGGCGTCCTCCTCGCCGCGCCGAGCGCCCTCGTCCTGTACTCGACCCTGGCCAAGGCTCCGGCTCTCGACGAGGCCGACAAGCGGACGTCGACCCGTCACTTCCTGCGCGAACTGAACCGCTTCGGACTGACGTCCGCGGTCGACGCCGCCGGAGGGTTCCAGAACTTCCCCGACAACTACGCCACGGTCGTCGACCTCGCCCGGTCGGGGGAGCTGTCGTTGCGGATCGCCTACCACCTCTTCCCGCAGACGGCCGGCCAGGAACTCGCCGATCTGAAGCGCTGGACCGAGATGGTCGAACCCGGGGACGGGGACGAGTGGCTCCGGCTGAACGGTGCGGGCGAGAACCTGACCTGGGCCGCCGCCGACTTCGAGAACTTCTCCGAGCCCCGGCCCGAACTCGCCGCGGGTTACGAGGGCGAGTTCGAGCAGGCCGTCCGGCTGCTGATGGAGAACGGCTGGGGCTTCCGGCTCCACGCGACCTACGACGAGACGATCCGCCGAGACCTGGTGGTCTTCGAGAAGCTCGCCGCGGAAGGACTCTTCCCCGGCGGCAACCGCTGGCTCTTCGACCACGCCGAGACCGTCTCGGCCGGCAGCCTCGACCGGATCGCCGCCCTCGGCGGCGCCGTCTCGGTCCAGAACCGGATGTCCTTCCAGGGCGCCGTCTTCCGCGACCGCTACGGCGCCGAGGCCGCCGCCCACACCCCGCCGGTCCGGGCCATGCTCGACCGCGGTCTGACCGTCGCCGCCGGAACCGACGCCACCCGCGTCTCCTCGTACAACCCCTGGGTCGCCCTCCACTGGCTCGTGACCGGCCGCACCGTCGGCGGCACCGCGCTCTACCCGGCCGAGAACCTGATCGACCGCGAGACCGCCCTCGGCCTCTACACCCGTGGGGGTGCCCTGCTCACCGGGGAACAGGACGTCAAGGGAACCCTGCGCGAAGGCTCGTACGGCGACCTCGCGATCCTCTCCGACGACTACCTCACCGTGGCCGAGGAGGTCATTCCCGACATCGAGTCCGTCCTCACCGTCGTCGGCGGCCGGATCGTCTGGGCGACCGCCGAGTACGAGGGCCTCGACGAGGCGGTCCCGCCGGTGAGCCCCGACTGGAGCCCGGTGGCCCACTTCGGCGGCTACCAGTCGGGCCGACCGGGTCAGGGGGGCGCCCACCAGGCGGACCTCGTGGCGGAGGCCGTCGCCGAGTCCGAGCGCCACCGCCGCTGGCGCGTCGCCCGCGGCTCCGCTCCCGGGACGACGCCGTCCCTCGTCGATCCCTGCTTCGACCACTGAAAGAGAGATCCACCCGATGACCGCAGCCGCCCCCGCCGCCGACGGCGACGACACCCCGGCCACCCCGCCGGACGTCCCCCCGGGACGCCGCTTCGAGCCGGACCTCCGGTCGATGACCCGGATCAACCTGCGTCCCGTCGCCTCACCCATGCCGCTCGGCTTCTTCACGATAGGCATCGCCTCCGTGATGACGGGCTGTCTCCAACTCGGGCTCTTCGACGAGGCGGCCCGCGCCGCCGTCGCCTTCACCGTGCTGCCGGCCTTCGTCCTCCAACTCCTGGTGAGCGTCCTGGCCTTCGGCGCCCGTGACGTGATCGCGGCGACGCTGATGGCGGTGTTCGCCGGCAGCTGGCTGCCCTATTCGCTCGTCATGCTCAGCGGCGCGGCCGAAGGCCTTCAGGTGCTCGGCGTGTTCAATCTGGCGCTCCTCTGCTTCGGGGCGCTGATGGCCGCCGTGACCCGACCCAAACGCGCGCTGTGGTTCGTGCTCGCGGTCTCCCTGCCCCGTTGGGCGGCCACCGGCCTCGCGGGCATCACCGGCGCGGAATGGCTGACCCGCACGTCCGGTGCGCTCGGACTCGTGGTGGCGCTCGTCGCGATGTACACGGCGTTCGCCCTGATGCTCGAGGACATGCGCAGCGAGGAGGTCCTGCCCATCGGCCGCAGCGGGCCCGCCCACCTCGCCGTGGAAGGCGACCTGGCCGTCCAGCTCCGCAACCTGGAACGCCAGGCGGGCGTGCGCCGCACGCTCTGACCGCACCCACCCACCACGTCACACCACGACCGCACAGGAGCACCCATGGAACCGCAGGTGACGGACCGGCCCGACACGTCCCGGTACGAGGTCCTCGTCGGCGACGACGGCACCGAGACCGCGGGCTTCGCCGAGTACCACCTCTCGGAGGGCGAGATCGCCTTCATCCACACCGAGATCGACGCCCGGTTCGCCGGCCGGGGCCTGGGCGGCGCGCTCGCCCGCGGGGCACTCGGCGACGCCCGGGCCCGCGGGCTGAGCGTCCTGCCGTACTGCCCCTTCATCCGGGGCTGGATCGGCAAGCACCCCGCGTACGCCGACCTGGTGCCCGAGGTGCGCCGCGCCCGCTTCGGCCTGTGAGGCACCGCACGTCCACCGCTACCGGAGCGCCGGCGTGACCACCGTCGAGGTCGACCCCTCCCACCGGGTGATGCGCGCCCAGCCCGAGGCCGTGGCGGAGCCGATCCAGGACGCCGTCCGGTCCACCGCCCGCCGACCCCTCGTTCGAGATGGGGCGATTAGTCGATATGTTCGAGCGCTGGTAGCTTCTGACCGCCCCCGAGAACCCTTCGGCGGGCGATCGGAGGAGACACACCCATGAGGTTCGGCGCGAGGCCCGCGCTCGTCGTCATCGCCCTCGCCGCCCTTGCCGCCGCCTGCGGTGTACCCCAGGACAGTGCTCCACCGTCGCACACCACCGCGGACTGCGGCCGGTACGCCCGGTACGGCGAGCACCCCGGCACCCAGGTCACCGTCTACGGGGAGAACCGGGATCGGGAGGCCGACCTGTTCGAAGAGACCTGGGCGGACTTCGCGGACTGCACGGGAATCGACGTCCGGTACGAGGGCGACGGGGAGTTCGAGGCCCAGATCCAGCTCCGGGTCGACGGCGGAAGCGCGCCCGACGTGGCGTTCTTCCCCCAGCCCGGACTCCTGGAACGCTTCGCGCGGGCGGGGGACCTCAAGCCCGCGAGCGCCGGGGTCGTGGCCCTCGCGAAGCAGGGCTGGTCGGCCGACTGGAACAGCTACGCGACCGTCGACGGCACCCTCTACGGCACGCCGCTGGTCGCGAACGTGAAGTCGTTCGTCTGGTACTCCCCGAGGTTCTTCCGCGACAGGGGACTGAGCGTTCCCCGCACCTGGTCCGAGCTGATGGCCGTGACGGAGAAGGTCGCGACGTCGGGCGTCAAGCCGTGGTGCGCGGGCATCGAGTCCGCCGAGGCGACCGGCTGGCCCGTGACGGACTGGATCGAGGACGTCCTGCTGCGCCAGCAGGGCACCGACGTCTACGACCGGTGGGTCGCCCACGAGATCCCGTTCAACGACCCGCGGGTGATCAGGGCCATGGACACCGTGGGAGCCATCCTCAAGAACGACCGGTACGCCAACGGCGGTTTCGGTCCGGCCCGGTCGATGGCGTCGATCTCCTTCCAGGAGGCCGGCACGCCGGTTCTCTCCGGCGACTGCGCGATGCACCGCCAGGCCTCGTTCTATGCCGATCTGTGGCCGGAGGGCACCGAGATCGGACCGGACAAGGACGTCTACGCCTTCCTCCTGCCGGGGAACGCGCCGACCGGCCGGCCCGTACTGGGCGGTGGAGTGTTCACCGCGGCCTTCGCCGACCGCCCCGAAGTACGGGCGTTCCAGGAGTATCTGGCCTCGGCGGACTTCGCGAACACACGTATGCGGAAGGGCCCCTTCGTCTCGGCGAACAAGGGCGTGGATCCGGCGAACGCCGCGACCCCGGTCGACAGGCTCTCGATCCAGCTGCTCCAGGACCCCAGGACACAGTTCAGGTTCGACGGTTCGGACCTCATGCCGGCGTCGGTCGGCGCGGGAACGTTCTGGAAGGGATCCGTCGACTGGATCGGCGGCGCGAGCAGCCGGCAGGTCGCCGACTCCGTCGAACGGTCCTGGCCGGGCCGCTGATGTCGTTCGACGCCGTCGCCCAGCAGCCCAAGCTGCTGTACCTGCTCCAGGGCGTCGCCGCCTTCGCGGCGGTCGTCGCCCTGATCCTGCTGGCGCTGCACCGAGGGCCGGTACGGAGGAGGGCCGCGGCCCTGGTCCTGCTGGCCCCCGCGCTGCTGCTGCTCACGGTCGGTCTCCTCCTGCCCGGTCTGCGCACCCTGGCGCTGTCGTTCACCGACAGCGGGGGAGACGCGTGGGCCGGGTTCGACAACTACGCATGGATGGTCACCGACCCCCGGGCACGGGTGGCGCTGCGCAACACCCTGGCGTGGGTGGTCCTCGTGCCCCTGACCGCGACCGCGGTCGGTCTCCTCTACGCGGCGGCCGTCGCGCGGTCGAGGTTCAGGGCGTTCGCGCTGTCCCTCGTCCTGATGCCGATGGCGATCTCCTTCGTCGGCGCGGGTGTCGTCTGGAAGTTCGTCTACGCCTACCGTCCGGCGGAGGCCGGGCAGACAGGACTGCTGAACCAGCTCGTCGTCGCGTTCGGCGGCGAACCGCGGCAGTGGCTCGCCGACTCCCCCTGGAACGTCCTGTTCCTCATCGTGGCGATGGTGTGGACACAGGCGGGCTTCGCTGCCGTTCTGCTGGCCGGCGCGATCAGGGCCGTTCCCGTCGAGCTGACCGAGGCGGCCCGACTCGACGGCGCGTCCCCCCGCCAGATCTTCCGGCGGATCACCGTCCCGTCGATCAGACCCACGCTGCTCGTCGTGCTCCTCGCCCAGGCGATCGGCACCTTCAAGGCCTTCGACATCGTCAAGGCCATGACCGGCGGACAGTTCGACACCGGCGTCATCGCCCACGAGATGTACGACCAGGCCTTCCGCTACGGCGAGACGGGCCGCGGCGCGGCGCTCGCCGTCCTCCTCCTCGCCCTCGTCACCCCCTTCGTCGCCCACCAGGTCCGGGCGCAGCGGAGGGCGGGGTGAACGGCGTCCGGGAGCGGCTGGCCTCCCGCGCCTTCACGTCGGTCGCCGTGGTGATCGCGGTCCTCTGGACGACACCGACCCTCGGTCTCCTGCTCTCCTCGTTCCGCCCCGAGGAGGAGACCAAGACGACGGGCTGGTGGACCGTGTTCGGTACGCCGCGCCTCACGCTCGACAACTACGGAGAGGTGCTGTCCGGCGGCGGGAACGGGTCGGGGCGGCTCGCGGAGTACTTCGTCAACTCCGTCGTCATCACCCTTCCCTCGGTGCTGTTCCCGCTCGTCCTGGCCTTCTTCGCGGCGTACGCCCTGGCCTGGATCGACTTCAGGGGGCGCGACGCGCTCGTCGTCGGCATCTTCGCGCTCCAGGCCGTGCCGCTGCAGATGGCGCTCGTCCCGCTCCTCAAGCTCTTCTCCCAGGGCTGGCTGTTCCTGCCCGCCTGGCACCTCACCGGTCCCGCGCGGTTCGGCCAGGTCTGGTTCGCCCACACGGTCTTCGCGCTGCCGTTCGCGGTGTTCCTCCTCCACAACTTCCTGGCGGGGCTGCCCCGGGACCTGATCGAGGCCGCCCGCCTCGACGGCGCGTCGCACGGGACGCTGCTGCTCCGGATCGTGCTGCCCCTGACCCGCCCGGCCCTGGTCACCTTCGCCGTCATCCAGTTCATCTGGGTGTGGAACGACCTTCTCGTGGCACTGACGCTGTCGGGCGGAACGGCCGAGACCGCGCCGATGACGGTCAGACTGGCGAGCATGGCCGGGACGTACGGCAACGACTGGCAGCGGCTGACCGCGGGAGCCTTCGTGGCGGCGTTCGTCCCGTTGCTCGTCTTCCTCTCCCTCCGGCGGCACTTCGCACGGGGACTGCTCGCCGGATCGGTCAAGGGATGAGCACCGACCGGCCCGGGGGAGCAGGCGCGACGGCGCCCGGGAGCGTGGGGTCGAGCCGGCCCGGGCTCCGGGGCCGCGAAGTCGAGCTGCGACGGCTGCGCGCCCTGATCGAGGCGGTACGCGACGGCGAGGGCGGAGCCGTCGCGCTGCTCCTGGGCGAGCCGGGGATCGGGAAGACCGTCCTGCTGCAGGAGGCCGTCTCGATCGCGCAGGACCACGGATTCCTCGTCAGCCACGGACGGGCCGAGGAACTGCAAGAGCTGGCACCGCTCGCCTCACTGGCCTCCGGCCTCCTGCACGGTGCCCCGCCGCTCCTGTCCAGCACGGACTTCGCCGACCTCGCCGGCCACCACGACCAGCGCATCTGGCTCGTCGAACGCCTGTCCCAGCTGATCGAGGAGCGCTCGGCCGGCACGCCCGTGCTGATCGCGGTCGACGACGTCCAATGGGCCGACCCGCTGAGCCGGTTCGCCCTGAGCGTCATGCCGGCACGGCTGCTCAGCTCCCCGGTCCTCTGGCTGCTCACCGGCAGGGAGGACCCGGAACTGCACGGGCGGGGGCCGCGGACGACGACCCTGCCCCTGCGACCGCTGTCCGAGGCGGCCCTGGCCGAGTTGGCACGCGACGTCCTCGGCGCGGACGTGCCGGCGCGGGTGAAGGAGCTCCTCGACGGGGCGGGCGGCAACCCCTTCCTGGCGGCCGAGATGCTCTCGGGCATCGCGGCGACGGGCGCGGACGGCTCGGAACCGCCCGAGCGGCTCGTCCTCGGCGTACGTGGCCGACTGGCCGACCTCCGGCCGGACACCCTTCACTTCCTCCGGATCGGCTCGGTGCTCGGCCGCGCGTTCTCGCTCGCGGACGCCGCCGCCCTGTGCGGCCGACCCGCCTCCGGACTCAGCGCCGAAGTGGACGAGGCGCTCGCCGCGGCCCTCCTCCACGACGACGGCGATCGCCTCCGGTTCCGCCACGACCTGCTCCGCCAGGCGGTGTACGCCGACCTCGCCCCCTCCGTACGCAGGGCGCTGCACCGGGAGGCCGCGAGCCGGCTCGTCGCGGCGGGCCGCAGCCGCGTCGACGCGGTCCCGCATCTGCTGCAGAGCGCCGAACCCGGCGACCAGGAGGCGATCGGACTGCTCGGCACGGCCGCCGCGGACGTGATCGCCGTGATGCCCGACCTCGCCGCCGACCTGGCCGTACGCGCCCTGGAACTCGTACCGCCGCACACGCCCATGGTGTTCGACGTGGGAGAACGGGCCATCGTCGCGCTGACCCGGGCGGGCCGGTACACCCAGGCACGGGACACCGGCGACGCGCTGCTCTCCCGGCAGCCGCCCCTCGACGTCTTCGCCCGTCTGCAGTCCGTACTCGGCGACACGCTGTGGCACCTCGACGACGTCCACGAGCTGACCCGCCGCTCGACGGCGGCGCTGGCAGCCGTCACCGACCCGGCGATCCGCGCCCGGCTCACCGCCCGGCAGGCCCTGGCCCGGTCCCGCGGAAGCGATCTCGGGGCCGCTCGCGCGACCGGCGAACAGGCGCTCGCCGAGGCGGAGCGGGCCGGTGACCGGGAGGCCCGCGTCCTCGCGCTGTGGGGCCTCGGCGAGATAGCCCTCAACGCCGGCGACTGCGCCGCCGCCGTCGAACACCACACGGCGCTGAGCGTGTTCGACACGGCCTTCCTTCCCGAGGAGGCCGTCGCCCGGATCCACATGGACGACTTCGACACCGTTCGGCGACTGCTCCGGAGGGCGGGCGACGCCCCCCTGCGCCCCGCGATGCTGATCTGGGCCCAGGCGACCCTGAACATGGGACTCGGCCGCCTCGACGACGCGGACGCCGACTTCGTCACCGCCGAGCGGCTCGAAGCGGACCTCGACGTGCCCGGCAACCTCGTCAACATCCGCGTCAACCGCGGTCTCCTCGCGATGCTGCGCGGCGACCGCGACGCCGCGCGGGAACACCTGGACGTCGTGAGGGCCACCGTGGCCGACCGGCCGAACACGGGCAACCACGCCACGCACCAGTACTTCGAGGCCGTCGTCGCCGACGCCGACGGCGACCACGCGACAGCGGCCGGACTGGTCCGGTCCGTGCAGCGCGACCATCCCTTCCTCCGGTGGCGGCTCCTGCGTCCCCATGTCGTCCAGGCCGTGCGGATCGCCCTGCGCGGCGGGGACCGGGCGCTGGCCGAGGACCTCGCGGCCCAGGCCGCCGAACACGCCGCCCGCAACCCCGCCGTGCCGACCGCCCAGGGGACGGCCGCCCACGCGACCGCCCTCGTGAACGCCGACCACGGGCTCCTGGAGCGCTCGGTCCGCATCCTCCTCACCGGCCCCCGCCCGCTGCCCCTGGCCGCCGCGTCCGCGGACCTCGGGCGCGCTCTCCGCGCGGCGGACGACCCCGCCGCGGCGGCCGCCCTGACCAGGGCCCACGACATCTACCTCCGGGCGGGCGCCGACGCCGAGGCCGACCGGGTCCGGGACGAACCGGAGCGCGCCGCACGACGTTCCGGCCGGAGCTCGGGAGGCCCCCGGCCGCGCCCCGAGCAGGGCTGGGGCGCGCTCACGGCCTCGGAACGCAAGGTGGCCCGGCTGATCGCCGCGGGGCACACCAACCGGTCGGCCGCGGAGACCCTCGTCGTCTCCCCGCACACGGTCAACACGCATCTGACGTCGATCTTCCGCAAGCTGTCGGTGCGCTCCAGGGTCCACATGGCGCGGATCGTCCTCGCGGAGGGCGACGCCGGGGCCACCGCCGACTGAGCGGGCTCTGCGCTCCCGTGCAAGACGCGGTGCGCCGTACGGCAACAGGAGGCGCGGGACCGGTCCTAGCGTGACGAGCAGACCGCGCCGCTCCGACGCGCGGACCAGCCATTCCGAACCGAGGAAGCGATCCATGCCGTACATCACCGTGGGCCAGGAGAACACCAACCCCGTCGAGCTCTACTTCGAGGACCAGGGCGCCGGGCAGCCGGTCGTCCTCATCCACGGCTTCCCGCTCGACGGCCACTCCTGGGAGCGCCAGACCGCCGCGCTGCTCGACGCCGGGTACCGCGTGATCACCTACGACCGCCGCGGATTCGGCCGGTCCTCCCAGCCGACGACCGGCTACGACTACGACACCTTCGCGGCCGACCTGCACACCGTGATGGAGACCCTCGACCTGAATGACGCCGTCCTCGTCGGCTTCTCCATGGGCACCGGCGAGGTCGCCCGCTACGTGTCCACGTACGGCACCGGCCGCGTCGCCAAGGTCGCCTTCCTGGCCTCGCTGGAGCCCTGCCTGCTCAAGACCGACGACAACCCGGACGGCGTCGCCCCGAAGGAGTTCTTCGACGGGGTCGTCGCCGCGGTGAAGGCCGACCGCTACGCCTACTACACGGCGTTCTTCCAGGACTTCTACAACCTCGACGAGAACCTGGGCACCCGCATCAGCGAGGAGGCCGTCCGCAACAGCTGGAACACCGCGGCCGGCGGCGGCTCCTTCGCCGCGTCCGCCGCCCCGTCGACCTGGTACACCGACTTCCGCGCCGACATCCCCGCCGTCGACGTGCCGGCCCTGATCCTGCACGGCACGGCCGACCGCATCCTGCCGGCCGAGGGCACCGCGCGCCCCTTCCACAAGGCGCTTCCGTCGGCCGACTACGTCGAGCTCGAGGGCGCCCCGCACGGGCTGCTGTGGACGCACGCCGAGGAGGTCAACGCCGCCCTCCTCGCCTTCCTGGCGAAGTGACCGCACACCGTTGACCCGCCGGGGCGGAACCGGAGCCCCCGGCGCCGCCCCGGCCCCCGGTTCCCCGGCGCGGAACCGGACGAGCCCCGGAGGGCACCCACCCCATGCAGTTCGGCATCTTCACCGTCGGGGACGTGACCCCCGACCCCACCGACGGCCGCACCCCGACCGAGCACGAGCGCATCAAGGCGATGGTCGCCATCGCGCTCAAGGCCGAGGAGGTCGGCCTGGACGTCTTCGCGACCGGCGAGCACCACAACCCGCCGTTCGTCCCGTCGTCGCCGACGACCCTGCTCGGCCACATCGCCGCGCGCACCGAGAAACTGATCCTGTCCACGTCCACGACGCTGATCACCACCAACGACCCGGTGAAGATCGCCGAGGACTACGCGATGCTCCAGCACCTGGCGGACGGCCGGGTCGACCTCATGCTGGGCCGCGGCAACACCGGTCCGGTGTACCCGTGGTTCGGCCAGGACATCCGCCAGGGCATCGACCTCGCCAGGGAGAACTACGCGCTGCTGCGCCGTCTGTGGCGCGAGGACGTCGTGGACTGGGAGGGCACGTTCCGTACGCCGCTCCAGGCCTTCACCTCGACGCCGCGGCCCCTGGACGGCGTCCCGCCCTTCGTCTGGCACGGATCCATCAGGTCCCCCGAGATCGCGGAGCAGGCCGCCTTCTACGGCGACGGCTTCTTCCACAACAACATCTTCTGGCCGGCCGACCACACCAGGCGCATGGTGCAGCTCTACCGGCGCCGGTTCGCGCACCACGGTCACGGGCGGCCGGAGGACGCCGTCGTCGGCCTGGGCGGACAGGTCTTCATGCGCAAGAACTCCCAGGACGCCGTGCGGGAGTTCCGGCCCTACTTCGACAAAGCGCCGGTGTACGGCCACGGCCCGTCGCTCGAGGACTTCACCGAGCAGACCCCGCTGACGGTGGGCTCTCCCCAGCAGGTCATCGAACGGACCCTGTCCTTCCGGGAGACCGTCGGCGACTACCAGCGCCAGCTGTTCCTGATGGACCACGCGGGACTGCCCCTGAAGACCGTCCTGGAACAGCTCGACATCCTCGGCGAAGAGGTCGTGCCCGTACTGCGGCGGGAAAGCGCGAAGGGACGCCCGGCCGACGTGCCGGACGCCCCCACGCACGCGTCCCTCCGAGCCGCCCGGGAGGTGTCCGCCGCGTGAAGCTGATCGTCGTCTCCGCGGGACTGAGCACCCCCTCCTCCACCCGCCTGCTCGCCGACCGGCTCGCCGGAGCGGCCCGCGACGAACTCGCCACCCGGGGGCGGGCGCCGTCGACCGAGGTCGTGGAGCTGCGCGAACTGGCCGGCGACATCGCCCACCACCTCGTGACCGGTTTCCCGCCGCCACGACTGGGTTCCGCGATCGACGCGGTGACGGCGGCCGACGGTCTGATCGTCGTGACGCCCGTGTTCGCGGCCTCCTACAGCGGTCTCTTCAAGTCCTTCTTCGACGTCATCGACCCGGACGCCCTCACGGGGAAGCCGGCCCTGATCGCCGCGACGGGCGGCACCGCCCGCCACTCCCTGGTCCTGGAGCACGCCGTGCGCCCGCTCTTCGCCCATCTCCGCGCCGTCGTCGTCCCCACCGCCGTGTTCGCCGCCTCCGAGGACTGGGGTTCGGGCGGCGACGAGTACACCGACGGCCTGCCCGGTCGCGTCCGCCGCGCGGGCGCCGAGCTCGCCACCCTCATGGCGGCGCGCCCGGTCGGCGCGGAGCCCGAGGACGACGTCACGGTCCTCGAACGGCAACTCGCCGACCTGCGCTTCGACTGAGACGGCCCGCTGGGCCGGGCGGCGGCGGGGCGCTTCGCATGGTTCATACTGTTTCGCCGTACCGCACGAGGACCGAGCCGGTCCCGTGCGGCAGAGGCCGGCGGAATGAGCGTGAACCGAGTGACGACAGGGACCGTGCGCGAGGAGCTCGACGGCCCAGGGACACCCCTCCGCGGCAGGGACAAGGAACGGGCGTTCATCGAGGCCCGGCTCGACGCGCTCGACCGGGGCGAAGGCGGGATCGTCCGCGTCGAGGGTCCGGCCGGCATCGGCAGGTCCAGGATGCTCGCGGAGGCCGCGGCAGCCGCGCGGCGGCGCGGGACGCGGGTGTTCGAGGGGGCGGCGGACCCCGACGAACCGTTCGTACCGCTCGGCCCGCTCCTCGAAGGCGTGCTCGCCGGCGAGGAACCGCTGTCGGGCGGCCAACGCCTCCGGGACCTCGCCACCACACCCGGCAGGCGGTTCTGGCTGCTGCAGGAGATGGGGGACCGCCTGCGGGAGGCGGCTCGGAGGGGACCCCTGCTCGTCGTCCTCGACGACCTCCAGTGGTGTGACGACCTGACCCTCCTCACCTTCCACACCCTCGCCGCGGGACTCTCGTCGCACCCGATCCTGTGGCTGGTCGCCGTGCGCAGCGGCAGCGTGCCGTCGGGGGTGCGCACGACCCTGGACAGGATCCGTCAGGTGGGCGCGCACGAATTGCTCCTCGGAGCGCTGGGGGACCGGGCGACCGCCCGGATCACCGAGGACATCCTGGGCGCCCTTCCCGACCCGGACGTCCTCCGTCTCGCCCACCGCGCCGAGGGGGTGCCGCAGCTGCTGGTCGAGCTGCTCGGCCCGCTGCGGGAGGAGGGGGTGGTGACGATCGAGAACGGCACGGCCGGGCTGCCGGCCGGACCCCCGGCCCCACGGGGACTTCCCTCCGTGGCGCGGCGCCTCGACCAGCTGTCCGCCGAGGCGCGGGAGCTGGTGCGGACGGCGGCTGCCGTGGGCGGCCCGGTCACCGTCGCGCTGCTCGCCGAACTGCTCGGCAGATCCCCGGCGGCGCTCATCACAGCGGTACGGGAATCCCTCGACGCCGATCTGCTCGCCGAGAGCGGCGACCGCCTCGCGTTCCGCCACGACCTGATCCGCGAGGCGGTCGAAGCCGGCCTCCCCCTGCCCCTGCGTCAGGCCCTCCGCCGGCAGGCCGCCGGGCTGCCGCCGGGAAGCGCGGCCTCCCCCACCGACCGGCCCGGGCCGTCGGCGGGAGCAGCGGGCGCAGGGGACGCCGCGCAGGCCGACCTGCTGCGCACCGCCGCGGCGGAACTCGCGGCCACGGCTCCCGGACCGGCCGCGGAACGCAGTCTCAAGGCCCTGGAACTCTTCGCGGCGGACGCTCAGGAGCGGCCGCGGGTCATCGCCGAGACGATCCCGCTGCTCTGGCAGACGGGCCGGGCCGCCCAGGCGCGCGAGCTGGGATCCTCCGCCCTGGCGGCGGGCGGCCTCGCCCCCGAGGACGAGGCGCGCATACGCCTCGCCCTGGCACGCCTCGCCGTCCCGTTCGACTTCTCCGAGGCGGTCCGGCAGGCCCGCGCCGGGGCGGCCCTGCCCGGGATCTCCGTGACCGCGAGGGGACGCATGCTCGCCATGCTCGCCGTCGGGCTGTCGATGTCGGGCGAACACGCGGCGGCCGAGCAGGTCGCCGCGGAGGCGTGGGAGACCGCGGCGGCGGCGGGGGACCGCACGGCCGAGGCCACGTTGACGACGGTCCGTTCGGCCGTCGCGTTCCACCGCATGGACCTGACCGAGGCGTTCCGGCAGGCCGAACGTTCCGCCGCGCTGGCCGACGCCCTGGGCGTCAGCACCTCGCTCTGGGTGCCGGAGGCCTTGTGGCACGCCCTCCTGTCGCACACCACCGGACGCACCGCGGAGGCGCTCGCCGCCGCGGAGGAGGGCATCCGGATCACCAGCGAGCAGGGCCGGACGGCCGCCACCCGCATGTGGCTCATGACCCGCTCCCGCATTCATCTGGAAGCCGGACGGCTGACGGAAGCCCGGGCCGACGCCGAAGCCGCGTCGGAGGCGACCGGAGACCCCGGCCCGGGCAACCTCGCCGACGTCACGGTCCGGTACGTGATGATGCGCGTCGCCCTCCACACCGGCGACGGGCGGACCGCACGCGCGTACGCGGCGGAGGCGAGACGCATGCGGAGCGACGGCGCACCCGTCGTCCGGCACTTCGGCTCCTGGATGCTGGCGCTGATGGCCGACTTCGAAGGCCGGCCCGACCGCGCCATGGCCGAGCTCGACGAGGTGATGACGTCGCCCGCCGCGGACCGGCCCGCCTACGCCGGCCTGGTCGACCCTGCCGACGCGCCGGTGCTCGTCCGTCTGGCGCTGCGCGCCGGCGCGCACGAACGGGCCGCGCAGACGGTCGCCCAGGCCGAGCGGCGAGCCGTGCTCAACCCCGAGCTCACGTTCCTCGCCGCCACCGCCGCGCACGCCCGGGGGCTCCTCGACAACGACCTCGGCCTCCTCCTGCGCGCCGTCCGGCTGTACGAGGACTGCCCTCGGGTGCTGGCGCGGGCGTCGGCACTGGAGGACGCCGGACGCAAGCTGGCGGCCACCCGCAGGTCCGAAGCGGTGCCGTACTTCGAGACGGCCCTCGCGCTCCATGCGCGGGCGGGCGCCGAACGGGACGGCGCACGGGTGCGCCGGCGCCTGCGGGCCGCCGGTGTCCGGCGGCGCCCCGCACAGGCCGGACGCGACGGCGAATGGCCGGAGCTGACGGCCGCGGAGACACGGGTGGTACGGCTCGTGGCCCAGGGGCTGACCAACCGACAGGTGGCCGAGCAGCTCTCCCTCTCACCCCACACGGTGGGCTCGCACCTGCGCCGGGCCTTCACCAAGCTGGACGTCACCTCCCGGGCGGAACTGACCCGACTGGTGAAGCATCGTGACAGCGGAGAGTGATCGCTTCATATCCCCTGCGGGTGTCACGGCAATGGATGATTCGCGCGATGTGCCGACGTCGCCGCCTGCTCAGAATGATCAAGAACCGCGGAACGGAGAAGACCGCGGGAACAGTTGATCGAGAGAGGTGCAGCGATGCCCGTAAGGCTCCAGCGAGCCCGCCCCGGCAGCCCCGAGCTCCAGGCACTCGTCGACGAGCTCGCGGAGCGGCTCCGCCGGTCCGTCGCCGTCGACGACCCGCTGGTCCGCATGGTCTGCACGAGCCGTCACTTCGGCGACGAGGACCGGGTGCGCATCGGCGCCCTGCTGCAGGGCCGCGCCGACAACGCGGCCATCCGCCACGTCCTCGCCCAGGGCGTGACCCAGTGGTCCAGGCCCGGGTTCATCGACGGCCGTGACGATCTCGGACTGCTGCCCCGCTACGTCGTGCCGCTGCGGGAGCGCGGGCACCTCCTCGGGCTGCTCGTGGTCGTCGTGCCCGAGAAGACGCTGGGGGAGGCGGAGACCGCCGCCATCGCCCGGGCCGCGGACGCCATGGCCGCCCAGATGTACGGAGAGCACATCGCGGCCGACGCCCGGAAGTCCGACGAACGGGACCTGGCCCTCGCGCTCGTCGGCTCCGACGTCGCCGCACGCAGCGCGGCGCGTCGGCACGGAAAGGAACTCGGGCTGCTCGGGGCGGCGGAGCACGTCCTGGTCACCGTCGTCCAGCTGAGCTGCGGGACGGCCCTCGTGCGGCAGTCCGAGGCCGCCCTGTGGGCGGCGTTGGAGGGGTTCCGGCAGACACGCTCCGCCCAGGGGCTCATCGCGATCGGCAAGGAGCGGGCGGTACTGCTCCAGCTCCGCGACCGGCCGCCGGGCCCGGACGAGGTCGCCGCCCAGTCCGCCCGCATCCTCGACGAACTCCGCACCTTCCTGGACCCGTCGGCGGACCCCGTGATCGGCGTCGGTGGCCGGCACACCGGCCTGGACGCCGCGCGGACGTCGTACGAACAGGCCCTCGTGGCGGCCCGCGCGGCGCGCCGACTGCCCTCCCTGAGGAGTGCCGGTGACTGGGAACTCCTCGGGGAGCTCGCCGTGCTGCTCCAGCTCCCCGAGCACGCCCTGAACGCGTCCCTGGCCCCGAAGCCGCTCCGTACCCTGCGCGAGGCTCCTGGCGGCGACCGCCTGACGGACACCCTGCGCTGCTTCCTCGAACACGCGGGATCGATCCCCAGGACCGCGGACGCGCTGGGCATCCACCGCACCTCGCTCTACTACCGGCTGCGCCAGATCCAGGAGATCACCGGACTCGACCTCGACGACGGCGCCCACCGGCTCACCCTGCACCTCGGCCTCAGGATCGAGGAACTCGTCGCCCCGGGCGACGAGGGGGCCGCCTGACCGCGGACCCGCTTCGACAAAGCGAGGAGGATCCGCGCTCCGATTCCTACAGCTCGCGGTGGTGCGGGCGACGAGCAGCGTTCGATGATGTCCGGGACGGGGCGGGACCGACACACCGCCTCTGACCAGGGGAGAGGCCATGAAGGAACTGATCACGGCGGATGGTGTGCGGCTCGCGTACCAGGACACCGGCGGCGAGGGCGTCCCGCTGGTGATGCTGCACGGCTGGGGGCAGACGCAGGCGATGTTCCGCCACCAGATCGAGGGGCTGGCGCCCGGTCGTCGCGTCGTCACCGTCGACCTCCGCGGCCACGGGAAGTCCGGCAAACCGCGTCACGGCCACCGCATCGCCCGGCTCTCCCGCGACGTGCTCGAACTCGTCGACCATCTCGGACTGGCCCGTTTCGACGCGCTGGGCTGGTCCATGGGCGTCTCGGTGTGGTGGAGCTTCGTCGACCAGTACGGGACCGGCCGGATCCGGCGCTTCGTCGCCGTCGACCAGCCCGCGGCGGTCGCCGCCGTGCCCTGGATGACCGAGCGGGAACAGCGGGACTCCGGCGCCATCTTCGACGTGTCGGGGCTGCTGTACCTGGGATCGGCACTCGCGGGGCCCGACGGCGACACGGTCCTCGCCGACTTCGTGCGCGGCATGTTCACCGGCGAGCCCGACCCCGAGGTGCTGGCCTTCGTCGCCGAGGAGATCAGGTCGACGCCCGCCTACGCGGGCGTGCCGCTGCTGTTCGACCACTGCGCGCAGGACTGGCGCGACGTGCTTCCCCGGATCGACGTACCGACCCTGGTGATCGGCTGTGAGGGAAGCCATGTGCACCCCGATTCCCAGCGCTTCGTCGCCGAGCGGATTCCCGGCGCACGCCTGCACGTCTTCGGCTCCGACGTGGCGAGCTCGCACTTCCCGTTCCTGGAGAACCCGCCCGCCTTCAACGCCGTGGTGGAGAAGTTCCTGGCCGAGGAGCCGGCGAACGAGGCGTGAATCCGCGCTCCGCCCGCACGAACCTACGGCTAGGAATCCCATGACTCCCACCCTGACGCCGCGTGCGCCCGAACGGGCGCCCCGGCAGGCGTCCGACCCGGCTTCGTCCCCCTCGTGCTCGGGACGGCTGGTCCAGATGCTCTCCGGGATGCCGGACACGCACGACCGGAACCACGTCTACCTCGGCGTCCATGTCCGTGGGCCCGTCACCGTCGTCCACGAGCGTGCCGAGACCCTGCTGGAGCCGAACGACCTCGTCTTCTGCGACCCTGCCCGACGGCACCTGCTGCAGTTCGGCGAGGACTGCCGGATGATCTTCTTCCGAGTGCCCCGCTGCTATCTGGGCGTCAGGGATGCGGAACTGGACCAGGTGCTCGGCGTACCCGTACGCGGCGGGGAGGGGATCGGGACACTGGTGTCCGACTTCCTGACCGCGCTCGCCGCCAGAACCGAGCTCCGCCGGTCCACGATCGGGGACCGGCACGCCCGGACGGCCGTCCACCTCCTCTCCGTCCTGGTGATGGAGCTCCTGGAGGCGGACACGACGGACGGGACGCGCGACGCGTCCGGGACCGGCAAGGAGATGCTGTCCCGCATCCGCGCCTACATCGAAGAACACCTGATGGACCCGGACCTGTCACCGGATGCGATCGCCCGCGCCCACCACATCTCCGTCCGGTACCTGCAGAAGCTCTTCCAGAACGACGGCAGCACGGTGAGCCAGTGGGTGCGGCAGCGCAGGCTCGAGGTCTGCCGGTTCGAGCTCGGCCGCTCCAAGCGGAGCATCACCATGGCCGCGGTGGCGCACCGCTGGGGCTTCAGCAGCCCCTCGCACTTCAGCCGCACGTTCCGCGGCGCCTACGGCATGAGCCCCAGCGAATGGCAGGCGCTGGCGACCTCGGCCTTCGCACCGCCGCATGCGGACGCCCGGGACGGGAGAAGGCGCTGAGACGCGTGTGCGCCGTCATGACAGCGCGGTTGCGCGCACGGACAAGGGGCGCCGTTCCCACGGCTCTACCGTGAGTGACGGTCGCACGGACCTCTGCCGAACTCCGGGCCGCGTCCCGACCGTCGTCGCGACGACGCCCGCACGCGGCCCGACACCGAGAAGAGAACGCGCATGACCAACCCCACCGTCGTCCTCGTGCACGGTGCCTTCACCGACGCGACGGGCTGGATAGGCGTCATCGCGGAACTGCGCAGCAGCGGTATCCCGGTGATCGCTCCGTCGAACCCCCTCCGGGGCCTGACGTCGGACGCCGCCTACCTCGCCTCGGTCCTGGCGCAGATCGAGGGACCGGCCGTGCTCGTCGGCCACGCGTACGGCGGCGCGCTGATTACCGTGGCCGGCGCCGCGGAGAACGTCGTGGGGCTCGTCTACGTGGCCGCCTACGTGCCCCACGAGGGCGAGAGCCTCGACCGGCTCCGGGACGGCTTCCCCGAGACCCCGCTGACGGGCCACTTGAAGGAGTGGACGTACCCCGTCCCCGGCGGCGACTCCGGCGTCGAGGTCACGATCGAGGAGACGGCCTTCCCCTCCGTCTTCGCGGCGGACGTGTCCGAGGACGTCGCCGGCGTCCTGGCGGCGACCCAGCGCCCGCTCGCCACGGCCGCGTTCACCGAGAGCGCGTCCGTGGCGGCGTGGCGGACGAAACCGTCCTGGGCCCTGGTGGCCGGGGCGGACCGCGCGATCGGCCCCGACGTCCAGCGCTTCGGCGCCGCACGGGCCGGAGCCGCCGTCGTCGAACTCCCGGCCGCCTCCCACGCCGTCGCCCTGTCCGAGCCCACCCGCGTCGCCGACCTGATCAGAGCCGCCGTACGGGCGACGAGCTGACGGCCCTCCCTCCGGAACACCAGGAGCGGGACCGTGGCAGCCGCTCCCCACGGCCGGCCCCGCTACGTGAAGGCCGGCTGCTTCCCCGCGGCCGCATGTCCGGGGGATCGGCCGCGGTCGAGCCGCGGCAGCGACGCACAGAGGCGAACGGGCCGGCCCCGCCGCCGCGAAGGTGAGCGGCCGCCCGGCCCACCGCCTACAGCCAGTCCCGCTTCTTGAAGATGACGTACAGGCTCGTGCAGACCACCGCCATCAGCAGGATCCCCAGTGCCGCCTCATGCTTCCCAGATTCTCCCCAACCGCAGCCCGTACTCGGCGGCGTTTCCACTGGCGGGTCGGCCCTCCTGGGTCTTGCCAAGCCGCTACGCCGCGTATCGGAAGGGGATCGCTCGGGACGAGCGCGCGTCGACCTCCCACCCGGTCCCCTATGGCTGTTAGGGCGGGGCCATGACTGCAGGGGAGTGCGGGGCGCGTCAGGGCTGGCCTTGCAGCACCCACCGCTGCCGTCTTTCTCCGAGGTCCGTGGTCGCGATGCCGACCGGCCAAACAGTGTGGCGACTGCGGTGACCTGACATACTTGGCCGATTCAGCGCCCCGCAGCACCTCTGTTGAGCAATCTGCCATCGTCGCCAATCTGTCATGTTCACGCTCAATAGCGTGGGTCGTGAAGTGGGGTTTCGGGGTGCGCCGATCTTCCGTAAGGCTTCGGATGACTGTCGAGGCATGACGTGGATCACTGGCCGATATGCCTGGAACGGCAAGTTCCGGCGAGAGTGGAAAGTAAATCCCCTCTGTCGAACGAGTGTTCTGCGGGTAGCGTTCCCGGCTGATTGTGCAGACTGTGTGTTTGCTATGCAGAGGCTGGGGGGCCTATGGGGTGGGACAGGCGTCGACGTAGAGCGACGTACGGAGCCGTCATCACGACACTGACGGCGTTGGTGGCCGGGGGTACGGCAGTCACGCCGGCTGCCGCACAGAATTCGAGCACCGTGCTTCAGGGCGGCGCGGTCGCCGCCGCCGCAGAAGCGGGCGAGGCGCCCAACGAACAGCTGGCGAAGGCGGCTGCCAAAGAGAGCGGTCGGGAGGTAGAGGTAACCGGCCTGCGTCAGGAGCGACGTGAGGTATTCGCCAACCCTGACGGCTCCTTTACGGCGCACGAATACACGGAGCCGGTGCGCACCCGACGGGGCACCTCGTGGGTGCCAGTGGACGACACGCTCGTTCAGCGGGCCGACGGTGGCTGGGCGCCGAAGGCCGCAACCGTCGACGTGGAGTTCTCCGACGGAGGGCAGGGCCCCTTCGCCCGTATGAACAGGGTCGGGCGAGAGTATGCCTTGACTTGGCCCGGCGCCTCGCTGCCTAAGCCGAAAGTCGAAGGCAACACCGCCCGTTACGAAGAGGTCCTGCCCGGTGTGGACCTGACCGTCCGCGCTGGCGCTGAGGGCTTCGCGCACTACCTCGTCGTGAAGACGGCAGAAGCGGCCGCCAACCCCGAGCTCGACACCATCGAGCTCGGGCTCTCGACAAAGGGCCTGACCGTTACCGAGTCCGCTGGTGGTGCGCTCAAGGCCACCGACACTGCCGCTGGCGGTACCGTCTTCGAGGCCGGTCGAGCGAAAATGTGGGACTCTTCGAGCGAGTCGACTCCCGCTCGAATGACGATCACCAGCGAACAGCAGGCGACGCAAGAAGCAGAACTGGATCAGGCGGAAGGCGGACGCCAGGCGTCCGTTGAGCTCGATGTCACCAAGGACACGATCACCCTGACGCCGGACGCCGGACTTCTCCGCGGCCCGGACACGGTCTACCCCGTGGTCATTGACCCCATCCCTCGCACCACCGGTACGACTGCCTGGACATCTGTGATGTCCGGAATGCCGAGCGAACAGGACTGGAAGTACTCCGGGCACGCAGGCATGGGCAAGTGCCCTGCGAACTACAACCCCACCGAATGCTCGGGTATCGGGGTGAGGCGGCTTCTGTTCAGCTTCCCGATGGGCTTCTACAGCGGCAAGCAGATCCTCAGCACCAGCTTCTCCGCTCGCGTCGGCGCCGTCTACTGGGCCGACGCCAAGGCCGAGCCGGTCGACCTGTACCGGATCGGCGGCCAGAACTACACGGTCACGTCATCCAGCAATTGGTCCAACACCCAGGACGACTGGTCGGACTACCTCATGACGGTGGACCAGCAGATCTCCCCGACCACGTGCTCCAGTCCGGCGAATCTCCACTTCAGCAACGGTGAACTGTTGGAGGAGACCAAGGCGGCGGCGGCCGGCGGGTGGTCGACGATGTCACTGGGTCTCAAGGCGAAGGACGAGTCGACCTACTACGGCTGGAAGCGCATCTGCGGCAACGCCTATCTGTCGGTCAACTACAACACGCCTCCGATGCAGGTCACGACGGCGCTGATGAGCTCGAATCCGGGTGGGCAGTGCGTCGTCGATCCGGCGAAGGCGCCCTACAGTGATGTGCTTCCTCAGTTGCGTGCGGAGGCAAGGGATCCTGACCACACCTCGTCTTACACAGACCAGGTGAAGATGCAGTTCCAGGTCTTCTACAAGGACGGGGCTGGAACCAGCAGAAGCTACTATGCCGACACCCTCTACAAGTCACCGAACCCGGGCACGCTGTTCACTCGCCAGGTGACGCAGCCGCCGCTTGGTTCCGGAATCGGCATGTGGGAGCCGTCGACCACGGCAGACGATCCCACGACCACGGCGTACGATCCGACAAGTACCTTCCACCTGCGGAACACCGCGAACGGGGGCTTCCCTGACACGAAGCCCACGTACAAGGGGCCCGGTACCGTCCCGCTCACCGGCGACTGGAACGGTGACGGCATCGACACGATCGGCACGTACGACCCCGAAACGAGCACGTTCTACCTGCCTGAATCCAACGCTGTCGGCGCTGCGGTTCGGAAGGTCCCCTTCGGTAACCGAGGCGACCTTCCGGTTGCCGGTGACTGGAACGGGGACGGTCGTGACACGGTGGGGGTTTGGCGTCCGAGCACGCATTTCTTCTACTTGAACAACGAGCTCACCAACAGCACGGCCGATGTCTCCTTCGTCTACGGTGCCACCGGCATGATTCCTATGCTGGCGACTGGAACGGCGACGGTATTGACACCATCGGCATGAGAAGCCCGTCGAACATCATGTTCTACCTGCGCGACTACAACAGCAAAGGCGGGAACAGCTATGAGATGGGGTACGGCGGTGCGAGCGACCTCCCGGTCGTCGGCGACTGGAACAGCAATGGCGCCGACTCTGTGGGGGTGTGGCGTCCGAGCACGCACTACTTCTACCTGAACAATGAGCTGACCAATAACGTTGCTGATCTCTCGTTCGTCTATGGCGCGTCGGGAATGCAGCCGCTGTCTGGCAACTGGAGCGCTAATACTGGCATCGCGGATGTGTCGACCATTACGTGGCATGCCCGTGCGTTCGATGGCGAGGCGTGGGGGCCGTGGAGCTCCGCCAATGGTGCCGGCTACTGTGCCGTGCGCCGGGATGCTGCAGTTCCCTCCATGCCCGATGTCGACGGCGATCCGTACAAGCAGGACGACATCTACCGCGACGGAATCAGCAAGCCGGGCACCTTCACCTTCACGGCCAAGAACACCGACGTCGTCGGCTACAAGTACGTCTTCGACGGAAGTGACTCCGGAACCAAGCCCACGGTCGGCGGCGCCCCGGTAACCGTTGACTGGACACCCACGTCCGCAGGTCTCCACTCGGTACGCGTGATGACGTACGACGGTGCCGGAAACACGAGCGCGGAGAACACCTTCACGTTCCTTGTTCACAGTGGTCGGGTCGGGCAGTGGAGCCTCGGTGACCCCGCAGGCAGCAAGACCGCGCAAGACGGATGGGGCAACAGCGTTGCCACTCCCGGACCGGGAGTGCTGTTCGGCCTCCAGGAGACCGGAGCAGGCGCGGCGAGCTCTGCGCAGTTCGATGGCACGACCGGGGCATATCTCGAAACGAACAAGCCCGTTCTGGATACTGCCCGCAGCTTCACTGTCAGCGCCTGGGTCAATCCTGCGGACCTGGCCAGTGACATGACGGTTGCAAGCCAGAGTGGAGAGCAAGAGGCTGGATTCACGCTCGGATACGAGGCCGCGTCGAAGGCCTGGGTCTTCTCCGTGCGCGGCGCGGATGAAGCGGACGAAGCCACGTCCGTCAAATCCAAAGTGTCGGTCACGGCCGGCACGTGGGCGCATCTGCTCGGTGAGTACGACGCGGGAGCGGCGGGAGGTCCCAAGCTGCGTCTCTACGTCGACGCGAATCCCGCCGAGGAACTTCCGAGGCCTTCCGCTTCCACAGCTATGGGCCTCTTCCAGATCGGTCGAACCCTCAAGAGCGGCGACTACAGTGCCCACTTCCGGGGGCGTATGGCCGATGTGCGCGCGTACAACCGCATTCTGACGAGTGGCGAGCTGGACGCATTCCGGGCGACGAAGCCCGTCCGCAAGAGTTACTGGGACTTCGAGCAGACGACCACCACGGCAGTGCAGAATGTGCAGAGCGGCGGTCCGGTGTTGAACTTGCATGGCCCCAAGGTGGAGTGGGATCCAGCTGCAGACCCGGGGCCGATGTCGGGTTCAGTGAACATGCTGCTCGACGGGTCGGACGACTGGGCTGAGACAGACGACCCGGTGGTGCCGGAGAATTCCAGCTTCTCAGTAGCGGTTCGTGCGAGACTCACCGCACCCGACCCGACGAAATCGCAGACCGTGCTTTCGCTCCCCGGAACGAACACAGACCGGCTCGTCATTCGCTATGACGCGGTGGGACAGAAGTGGCAGATGGACGTGGCTGCGTCCGATGCTGTCGACGCCAAGCGCACCGTCGTCGCTCTTCCCGCCCTCACTGCTGCGTCCACCGCGGGGAGCCACATCGCTTTGACCTATGACGCCGTGACGCATGAGGCCCGCCTCTGGGTCGATGGCCACAGCATTCAAGACGCTGTGATGTTGGACGAGTCGCCGTGGTTGTCCACGGACGGACTGCGGGTGGGGCACTCCTCGCATGCGGCCACCGACGACCACTTCGCCGGAGCTGTCGACGAACTCAGGGTGTACAGCGGCGTACTCAGCCAGACCGCCGTCACGTGGACCGCGAGTCTCAATCCGGACCCCAACATCTAGTCCCGCTCCCCTTCCCATGTGGGCCCTGACGCAACTTCAGGGCCCCCACAACATCTCCTTCTTCCCACCCCTTCTGCCAAAGCGGAGACTTGTCATGCCTATACGCGGCCGTCTACTGGCCGCCCGTATGCCCAGCCGTGTGGTCACCGGCACTGTCCTTGCGATGTCGCTGGCCCTCTCGGCCGGCGTCGCGCAAGCGGTGCCTGTCCAGCCTGAGGCATTCGGGCTTCCGGGATTCTCGGATAATCCCGACCCCATTTCTGGAAAGAACGCGTCGAAGGCCAAGGCGCGCGCCCTCGACGACGCGCGGAAGTCCGCGGTCAGGACGCTCGGTCGCGCGATTTGGCCCCAGGCCGGTAGCGCCGTTCTCTCCTTGACGGCTCCTGGCACGAGTGCCTCCGGAGAGACTGCCCCGGCCGCCTCTGCGAAGGCGGACATCGGCGGCCTCCCGGTCACCGTGTCGGCCGCAGCGGGGAAGGGGCGCACCGGAGCCTCCTCTCCCGCCAAGGTGAAGGTCTCATCGCTAGGCGCGAAGAACGCGGCCCGCTGGGGTGGCGCGACTCTGCTCACCATCGAGCGGGATGACGCAAGTCTCGCCGCGGCACCTGTACGTATCTCCCTGGACTACTCGAAGTTCATCGAGGGCGCCGGAGGTGCCTACGGCTCCCGGCTCCGCCTGATCGAGCTCCCCGCGTGTGCCGCCACGAACGCGCCTGGCAGTGCGGACTGCAAGGTCACGCCGAAGGTCATCGAGTCCACGAACAACACTGCCACCAACAGCCTGACGGCCGTGGTCTCCGCCGCACCGATGACCACCGGCGCCACCGTGTATGCGGTGGCCGCCGGTGACTCCTCCTCGAAGGGCGACTACAAGGCCACCTCGCTGTCGCCCTCCGCGAGCTGGTCGGTGTCCAACTCCTCCGGCGCGTTCTCGTGGAACTACCCGATGCGCATGGTGCCGACCCCTGGCGGCCTGACGCCGACGGTCGGGCTGGGCTATTCAGCACAGTCGGCCGACGGTCGCACCTCGGCGACCAACAACCAGGGCTCTTGGGTCGGCGAGGGCTTCAGTTACGAGCCCGGCTACGTCGAGCGCTCGTACAAGCCTTGCTCCGAGGACGGACATGACACGTCCGGTGAGCAATGCTGGGCCTTCGACAACGCCACCGTGATGCTCAATGGATCGGCCAGCGCCCTCGTCAAGGACGATACGTCGGGCAAGTGGCACTTCGCCTCGGAGAACGGGGCGAAGATCGAGCAGCTGACGGATGCGGACCAACTGACCAAAGCCGGCTACGCCACGGGCAACGGTGACAACAACGGTGAGCACTGGAAGATCACCACGACCGACGGCACGGAGTACTACTTCGGCCTGAACCGCCTTCCTGGCTGGACTGCGGGCAAGGAGGAGACTTCCTCCACCTGGACCGCACCCGTCTTCGGCGACGACGTGAACGAGCCGTGCTACAACGCCACGTTCACCAGCGCGCACTGTAAGCAGGCCTGGCGGTGGAACCTCGACTACGTCAAGGACCTCCACGGCAACGTCATGTCGTACTTCTACGGCGCGGAAACCAACTACTACGCGCTGAACGGCAAGACGGACGTCAACGGCACCGCGTACCACCGTGGTGGCTACCTCAAGCGGATCGACTACGGCCAGCGGGACAACGCGGTTTACACCACCAAGGCGTCGGCCCGCGTCGTTTTCACGACGGCCGAGCGCTGCCTTCCCGACGCCACCTTCGACTGCGCCCCATCGAAGTTCACGACTGCCAATGCCGCCCGGTGGCCTGATACCCCCATCGACCGCAACTGCGCACCCAACACCAAGTGTCTGGTCAGTCAGAGCTCACAGACCTTCTGGACGACCAAGCGCATCGTCGGCATCACCACGCAGATGAGCAAGAGCTCGGTCGCCGGTGAGTACAACGACGTCGACGCGTGGACGTTCACGCACACCTTCACCGACAACGGTGACGACACGAAGACCCTCTGGCTGTCCAAGATCGACCATGAGGGCAAGGTCGGCGGCAGCGCCAAGATGCCGTCGCTCGAGCTGGGTGGCGTCCACCTGATGAACCGTGTCGACAGCGACACGGACAATACGGATCCGTTCCGACGGCTCCGGCTGGCCACGGTGCTGAGCGAGACCGGTGCCCAGTTGGACATCACGTACGCCCCGCGGGAGTGCACGCCGACGACGTTGCCTCAGCCAGGTGCGTCCACCAAGCGCTGCTACCCGGTGATCTGGTCCCCGCCCGGCAGCATTGAGCCGAAGACGGACTGGTTCCACAAGTACGTCGTCCAGGACATCGTCGAGACCGACCGCACCGGTGGCGGCGACGACCTGGCCACCCACTACGACTACCAGGGCAACGCCGGCTGGCGGCACGCCGAGCCTGACGGCATCACAGATCCCAAGTTCCTGACCTGGGGCCAGTGGCAGGGCTACAGCAAGGTCGTCGTCACAGGTGGCGACGGGCAGACCGCCAAGACTCGCATCGCGTACACGTACCTGCAGGGTCTGGATGGGGACGAGCTCCCGGGCGGTGGAACTCGCACGGAGACCGTGACGGACTCGACCGGCAAGTCGTACACGGGGCACCAGGAGTTCACCGGCTTCGAGATCGAGGCACAGACCTACGACAACGCAACGGGCGGAAGGGTGATCGCCAAGACGATCACCGAACCGTGGAAGCACGACACGGCCACCCAGACCCGGACTTGGGCCACCACGCACGCCACTCTGGTCAAGCCCGGAGTCAACCGCGGCTACAGCATCAAGCCCGACAACACCTGGATCGCGACCAAGTCGACCTCGCACTATGACGTCTCGGTACCCAACGGACGGCTGGAGAAGACCGATGACCTCGGTGATGTCTCCACTGCCCTGGATGACAGCTGTACCCGCCTCTGGTACGCGGACAACGCGGGCCGCAACGTCTACGAGTTGCCCTCACGCAGCGAGGCCGTCTCGGTCAATTGCGACACGCTCCCTCACCGCAAGACCGAGGTCCTCGCCGACGAGCGCACCACGTACGACGCGTACGGCAACGCCATCCAGACGGAGCGGCTGACCGCGCACGATGGGGTCATCGGCAGCTACCAGGTCACCGGCACCACGGAGTACGACGCCTACGGCCGTCCGACGCGGCAGAAGGACGCGGACCAGCTGCAGAAGCCCGTGGCCGAGCAGATCCCGACGACCATCGAGTACACCGACGTCAACGGCCTGATCTCCAAGACGAAGAGCACCAACGTGCTCGGCCACGCCACGACGACCGACTACGCCCAGGCATGGGGCAGCTCGGCCGGCCAGACTGACCCGAACGGGAAACGCACGGACCTGGCGTACGACGCCCTCGGCCGCCTCACCTCTGTCTGGCTCGCCGACCGGCCGAAGACCTCCACGCCCACGCCTACGCCGAGCATCAAGTACTCCTACAACGTCCGTCGCGACAAGACGACCGTTGTCAAGACGGAGAAGATCCAGAACGACGGCACGTACAGCGCGGAGTACCAGCACTACGACAGCCTGCTGCGCCCCCGACAGCTGCAGACGCAGGGAGCCAACGGCACCCGCATGGTCGGTGACGTCTTCTACGACGGAACGGGCAAGCCGAAGAAGACCAACGCGACCTACAACGCGACCGACGCCGCTTCGGATGAGTTGCTGCTCGTGCCCAATGGCGCGGTGGCGGCGCAGACCGCCTTCGAGTACGACGGCCTTGGCCGGACCACTGCGGCGGTCTCACTCATTGGTGGGGTCGAGCAATGGCGCACTACAACTGAGTACGACGGCAACCAGACTCATGTCGACCCACCGGTGGGCGGCGTCCCGACCACGACGATCACGGATGCTCACGGCCGTGTGAGCGAGATCCGGCACTATCGCACCGCTTCGCCTGAGCCGGTGGGTCCCGGGACGCAGTACGACACCACCAAGTACACGTACACGCCGCGCGGTCAGCTGGAGACGGTCACCGACGCCAAGAACAACGAGTGGCGGTACGAGTACGACCAGCTCGGCCGCAAGACCAAGAGCATCGACCCGGACGCCGGTACGTCCGAGACCGCGTACGACGGCATGGACCGTCCCAAGTGGACGATCAACGGCAACAGTAAGAAGGTCTCCTACCTCTACGACAAGCTCGGGCGTCCCACGACGACGTGGGAGGGAGAGGCCAACACCGGGACCAAGCTGACCGAGACAAAGTACGACCGGACGGGCTACCTCGGAGAGGCATGGGCCTCGTTCCGCTACACCAGCGCCACTGAGTACTTCGGCAGCATCGTTCAGCACCGGGACGCTCTCTACCGCCCGCTCCGGGTCGACTACGTCGTGCCAGCCTCTGAGGGGCTGCTCAAGGGGGTCTACAGCTTCACCACCGGCTACAAGCCCGACGGCACGGTCGCCAGCACATCGATGCCAGCTGCGGGTGGCCTGCCCACCGAAACCTTCGCCTACAGCTACGACGAACTGCAGCGACCCGTCTCGATGACCAGCCCCGTGTCCAGCTACGTCACGGACACGCGCTACACCGAGACGAGTCAGCTCAAGGGCCTCACACTCTCGACCGGCAGCCGCGCTGTCCAGCAGGAGCTCTTCTATGAGAGGGGCACCGATCGCCTGACCAGGTCGACGGTGGCCATCGAGAACGTCGGCTTGGCGAAGGACTCTCAGTACTCGTACGACCAGGCCGGCAACATCCTGTCGATCGCGGACCTCAAGGGAAGCTCCCCGGACGTCCAGTGCTTCGCCTACGACACCGCCCAGCGACTGTCGGACGCCTGGACCCCGGCTGCCACCGAGACGGAGGCCACCGGCTCCGGCACGGTCGGCGCCACGATGAACGGCAAGACGCCATCATCCTGCGCCGCCGCCCCGGGTACGAACCCGCTCGGCGGGCCGGCCGCGTACTGGAAGTCGTACGCGACGGACTCGATCGGCAATCGCACCCAGGAGATCGTCCACGACACCGGTCTCGACTCGGCCGAGGACGTGACGCGGACCTTCACTTACGGTGAGAACGCCGGCCCGCACGCGGTCACGAAGGTCGTGGAGAACACCCCGACCGGCGGGCGCCAGCCCCTGTTCACTTACGACGCGGGGGGAAACACCCACACCCGAACCTTCGGCGGCGACACCCAGATCCTGGACTGGAACTCCGAGGGGAAGCTGTCCAAGACCACGGAGGCGGACGGCCAGGAAACGACGTACGTGTACGACGCCTCCGGCGAGCGCGTCATTCGCCGCGACGCCGCCGCGACAACGGTCTACCTGCCCGGCATGGAGCTGAAGCTCCCGAAGAACGGCACCGCAGTCGAGGCGACCCGGTACTACTCCTTCGCCGGCCAGACGATCGCGGTTCGCGAGAACAACAACACGCTGTCCTTCCTCGGCTCCGACCACCAGGGCACGAGCAGCCTGGCGATCAACCCAGCAACGGGCGTGGTCTCGCAGCGTCGCTTCGACCCGTACGGCGCCGCGCGAGGCGATTCCACTGGGACGTTCCCGGGTGAGAAGGGCTTCGTCGGCGGAACGCTCGACGCACAGACCGGTCTGACACACATCGGTGCACGGGAGTACGACCCCGAGCTCGGCAAGTTCATCTCGGTCGACCCGCTGATCGACTACACGCAGCCGCAGCAGATCAACGGTTACGCGTACGCGAACAACAGCCCGGTGACACTGTCCGACCCCACGGGCCTCATGTCGGACGACTGCATCCAGCCGGGTGCAGTGTGCTCGGGTGGCTTCGCGTATAAGCCGTCTCCCGAGGACAAGGCAAAGCGGGACGAGGACAAGGCGTCCAACGACGTCAACGGGGCCCAGTCAAACCTCAACAACTCCAAGCAGCGCGTCAAACAGGCCGTGAAGGCCCTGGTCAACATTGCCATGGAGGAACTGGGCGTCAACGCCGCCCTCGACTGCTTCTCCAGTGGCGACCTGGGAGCTTGCGGCGAAACCGCTCTGAACATCGCCGGCAGCTTCGCCGGCGGCATCGCCGGCAAGCTCCTTGCCAAGTACGGCCTTCCCTGGGACTGGGCGAAGGGCCTGAAGCTCGCCAAGCGCGTCGCGGGCCTCGTGGGTGACCTGATCAGCGGCGTGAAGGAGATCTGGCAGAACTCCAAGGCGCTGAGCAAGGCGAAGGACGCGCTGGCCGCGGCACGAGCGAAGGTCAAGGCGCTCGCGGGCAAGGGCGGCGGGCCCACCGAGTGCCTCACCGGTAAGAAGCACAGCTTCCTGCCAGGCACCAAGGTCCTGATGGCAGACGGCTCGACCAGGAAGATCGAGGACGTCGAACTCGGCGACAAGATCACCGTCACCGACCCGGAAACGGGCGAGACGACGGTCCGCGAGGTGGCTGGCACGATCGTGACAGAGGACGACAAGCACTTCGTCGACCTCACCATCTCGACGCAGGCAGGCAATGCCGCAACCTTGGTCTCCACGACGACGCACCCCTTCTGGGTGCCGTTGGAGAACCAGTGGATAGAGGCTGGCGACCTGCACCCGGGCATGACCCTCCGGACCTCGTCTGGCGACACGGTCACGCTCACTGGAATCCGCTACTTCGACAAGCGCCAGCGGACACATGACCTCACCGTCACGGACATCCACACGTACTATGTGCTGGCGGGAACCACACCGGTGCTTGTGCACAATTGCGGTGGCGGTACCACGGTCTATAGGGGAGTTGCGGAAGTGAGCGGCGAGACCGGCGGCCCCAACCCCGCGTTTGATGATGCGGTGGAAGGAATTGCAAGGCCGCGGGGCGGGGACTCGACGCCTGAGATGCACCATCTCGGTATGACTGATAGTGACTACACCAGCTGGACCACTAGTCCCGCTGCCGCTATTCGAGCGGCTACCCGAGGTGGGGGTAGTGGAGTTGTCATTAGAGCCACCATCCCCAGCGGACGTTTCCACGTCCATGTAAACGATCAGCCATGGGTCGAAGATGAACTTCGCGGCGAGGCTGAAGTGATCATCCAAGGGGTCATGCAAGGTCGAGCCAGGGCGGCATGGCCTGGTGCGCGACTAGAGGATCTCGGGTTCTGATAATCAAGCTCTGGTAGGCGGCACCTGTGGGTACCGCCTACCAGCGTTCTCAATGGAGTCATCTTGGCGAGTTTGCGAGAAGTGCCCACTTTGAAGATTGCGGAGCTGCTTCGAAGGGCCAAATGCCAGTCGTTGGTTCTGCTGCCGCCTCCCGTTGTGTCGGAAATCCTTGAGGAGGTATCCGGTTTGATCCGCGTTGGAGTTGGGCCGAGGTCCACACTTCGAGGCACGTATCGAGACCGGTATTCCACACTGGATGAGTTCCGGAAGAATAGATTTGGATGGCGGGACTTCTTTGCAGTTCTCGACGAGGATGGCCCTCCGGTTGGCCTATTCACCGTCCGGGGCGGCGGGTGGAGCTTGATCGCTCTTACCGACGAAAGCGTGGAGGGTGTTCTCGCGGCCTTGGTGGCGCCACCTCAGTCCTTTGAATGGCCAAAGGGTGCGGAACGTGCCTGACAGGCTCCAGTCCCGATGACGGCAATGCTGACGCTGAGGTTGAAAGGGTGGGGTGACAGGAGGCGTGGCGGTGCTACATCCTCGTCATGAGGTACGCGGATGGCGGCGGTCTGACGGCTGCGGGGCGGGCGAAGCGTGAAGTGGTGCGAGGCCGCGGTGTTTGAGCAAGGGGTGCGGCCGCCGGAGGTGGCCCGCAGGTTACGGGTGTCGCGGAAGTCGGCGTACGCCTGGCACGCCGCCTGGCGCCAGGGCGGCAGAACGGCTCTGGTGTCCAAGGGGGCCGGCGGCTTTCCGTGTCAGCTCAGTGATGACCAGCTCGAACTGCAGGCGTTCGGCCTGGTCATCACTGAGCTTCTTCGATGTGGCCACCGATCGGGTGACGGTCCGTGAAGCGCAACAAGCGAGGCCCCCGGGCTGTTGATCGAGATGTCTGACGTCTCAATCACGTTGCTCGGGGGCCTCGTTGGTCATCCATCCTGCCGCACTCGACCTGCCGCATGCACTCGTGGAGTGGGTCACGATGCTGATCGTCACCCGTGAGGGCGACCGGCGCTGCAAGCTCCGTCCGTCCCGGCGAGCGATGGTGGCACTGGTGTACCTGTGTGAGCAAATCACTCCGGCGAAGATCGCCGCCGGGTTCAGGATCAGCGAGTCCACCGCCCATGCCTACACCAGCGCGGTCGTCGACCTGCTCGCCGCGCCCGTGCACCGGGGCTGCTGAAGACGCTGCGCGACCAGGATCCCGACTTCGTCCTGCTCGACGGCACTCTCGCCGAATGCGACCGGGTCGGCGACGGCCGGGCCGACTACTCCCACACGCACCGCCGCCACGGCGTGAACGTGCAGGTCGTCACCGATCCCGACGGCCGGCTGCTGTGGCTCTCGCCCGCCCTGCCGGGCCGCACCCACGATCTGACCGCCGCCCGCACCCACCGGATCCTCCGGATCTGCGAGCGCCAGGGCGTTCCCATCGTGGCCGATCTCGCCTACCAGGGCGCTGGTCCGTGGCTGACCACGAGCATCAAGCGCAGGCCCCTGAAGGAACTGACCCCCACCGAGAAGACCCGCAACCGTGCCCTGGCCGCCACACGGGCACCCGTCGAACGTGGAGTCGCCCGCCTGAAGTCCTGGCGGATCTTCCGCAGGTCCCGATGCAGCCCCAACCGCATGACGTCATCGCCAAGGCCGTCCTCACCCTGGAGTTGCAACGCTGAAGAAGCTCACTGAGTTGACCTCCAGCGACATGAGATGTCTTGGACTGCAAGGCCACGCTGTGGTCGCGGGTGGGAACCAGCGTGCCGTCCACGATGAGCACGGTGTCTTTGCCGAACCGCTTGCGGGGCTGGTGGGCAAGCATCGGGCCGAGGTGGTCGATGCTGCGGTCTCCGCCGCCGACTTCGAGACCCCGAACAGCAGAGCAAGCTGTCGCATCGTCAAGTTCGTGCGCCAGTACGTCGCGACCAGCAGTGCCCGGTCTTCCAGCGGAAGGCTCCACGGCCGGCCCTTGCGGACCGCGTCCGCACCCTCACGCCGCAGAACCGTCACCAGCTTCCCGAAGTTGCGCGGGCTCAGCCCGGTGAACGGGGCCATCCAGACACCTCACGGCGCCAAGCCGTCAAGCCGGGACAGCGGGCATGAGCTCACCGTTCGGTTTCGAGGGCCCTGCCGGTGGTCATCAGAGAGCGTCCTTCGTGTGGCCTCGGGCGAAGTCCCATGGGGCGGGTGCATTGGCAGCCGCGTACTCATCTGCGATGCCGAAGACGCTCCCGCATCCTGGACATTCCGCCTGGCCGAACAGGTGAGTCAGGCCCCAGGCGAGCCGTTGCTGGCCATCCCGTACGGCTGACTCGTGCAACATCCTCCCGGTGCCGGTCAGCTCGTGCGGGACGGCCGGCCTGAGCGGGACCTGGTGGACATCCCCCAGATTCCAGTCCCGGATCGAGGAGTAGCATCCGTAGTCGCCGACCGCAATCGTCACCGGTGCGTCGCAGTGAGGGCACGCGACAGTGACGAAGGAATCGGTGAAGTCGTCCAGGGCCTCGAACCACAAGGGCTGGCCGTCGAACGCGAGCATGGCCCGCAGCCGGCTCAGGTAGATCTTCCCGTCCAGGCCAGGCCGCAGCCGGGCGGCGGCCATGGCGCGAAGCTCGGCCAAGGTCGCAGCACAGCGGGCGACTTCTTCGTCGGCACCGTGAGGTTGAAGGAGGCCACCGGCTATGGCTCCGGCCAGATCGAGCGCCCAGTCCCCGGCGTCCTCGGTCCTCGCGATGTCCGCCAGCTGCGGCAGTGCGGCGATGCTCGCCGGGGTGATCGTCCCCTGGTGGCACAAGCGCCCGCAAAGCCCGTTGATGGCCTCCTGGTCACGACCGATGGCTCGGTCCAGCAGCCCGGGGATCGCGTGTGCCGGGCCGTAGGCGTCGTGAAGTGTGGACCAGTCGATCATCCGGTGATTCAAGCACGCTGCAGAGCGATCTCCGGGGGCGGTGAGCCGTGAGCGGGATCACCTACGCCGCCGCGCTGGCCGGTGTCGTCGACCAAGGCAACGTCGTGTGTCCTCTCGGCCCAGTCGATGCCGCAGTAGATCAACTCTTTCCTCCCCAGAGATGCGGTGTTTGCGCTGGTTGCGAGCGCATGCGGGCCACGCAGCGACCTAATTCCAGGACCCGACCACCCGGTCGGTCCGCCACCTCACTAGCCGTTCGTGGCGCCAGCGCACCCCACGGGCCCCGGTCTCCTTGAGAGCTCTGACGGCTCTGGAGTATCAGGAGGTCACCGTGCGGCGGGCTCGCACCACCAACACCAACGAGTGATCAAGCGGCCAGTGCTGACGGTGGCGGCCTCGAAGACACCGAGCGCCGCCGCTCTGGATAAAGGGATCGAGTGCCCAGACGGCTCCAGGCGTACGTTCGGTGCCCGCGAAGCTGCCACCACCTGCACTGTGGAAGGCCGGGATGAGCGAAGGGCATCGGTCCCCGGCGCTCGAACGGACTGGTGGCCAGCCCCGTCCCACGGCCATTGATCAAGGAATCAGGACGGCTCCGACGCCGTGATCACACCAGCCACACCAAGATCATCTCACCCGTGACCAGCAGTTACGGGACAGCCCTTAGTTGATCAAGGGTCTGGTGGATCGTTACAGCCAGTCCTTCCGCTTGAAGACCACGTACAGACTCGTGCACACCGCCGCCATCAGCACCACCGCGAACGGATACCCGCCCGCCCAGTGCAACTCCGGCATGTTGTCGAAGTTCATGCCGTAGATCGTTCCCACCAACGTCGGTGCGAACAGAATCGCCGCCCACGACGAGATCTTCTTGATCTCCTCGTTCTGCTCGAAGCCCGCCTCCGCCAGCGCCCGCATCTCCGCGTTCTGCTGTTGGGTGACCAGGGTCGCGTTGACCGTCAGGATCTCGGTCAGGGCCTGGCGGAAGCCGTCGACGCGCTCGCTGGTGTGGGTGACGTGGTCGGCCACGTCGCGGAGATAGCGCTGCAGTTCCTCGTCCGTGCCGTACTTGGCGAAGCCGGCCATCAGGCCGTGGAGCATGCCGACCAGGGGGCGGGTGGCGCGCTGGAACTCGACCATTTCGCGGGAGAGTTCGTAGATGCGGCGGGACACGGCGGGGTCGCCGCCGAACACCTCGGTCTCGATCTCGTCGATGTCGTTCTGGACGCCCGCCACGACGGGGGCGTAGCCGTCGACCACCGCGTCCAGGATCGCGTAGAGCACCGCCTCCGGGCCGAGGGCGAGGAGGTCCGGGTCCTCCTCCATGCGGCGGCGTACGGCCGAGAGGTCCGGTGCCGCGCCGTGGCGGACCGTGATGACGAAGTCCGGGCCCACGAAGACGTGCAACTCCGCGAAGTCCACCTCCTCCTGCGCGTCCAGGTAGCGGGCGGCGCGCAGCACGACGAAGAGGGTGTCCCCGTAGCGTTCGAGCTTGGGGCGCTGGTGGGCCTCCATGGCGTCCTCGACGGCCAGTTCGTGGAGGTCGAACTCGGCTGCCAGGGAGTGCAGTTCCGCCTCGGTGGGGCGCTGCAGGCCGATCCAGGCCATGCCGTCCGGGTGTCGGCGGAGCTGACGGAAGGTCTCGGCCAGGGTGTCGGGCGAGGAGACCCGGCGGCCCTCGCGGTACAGGGTCGCCTGGACCACGCTCGGCCGGTCCGTCTCGTGCCCGGCGGGAGAGGCCGTGGCCGGTGGCTCCGGGGCGCGGCGCCGGGCGGCGCGCGGGTGGCGGTCGGACATCGGACGGTCTCCTCGGCGTCTTGCGCAGGCGCTCCGCTGTGGCGCCTTTTCGTGCGGACTCCTTCGGGCTGCTTGCGCTATGCAGGATATAGGTGATGAATCGGGCCTGCGGGTCCCGGGTGGCGGCCCCTGCGCCCGGGCGCCCGGTGGGCCCCTGGTGGCCCGTGCGCCACGGGCGGCCCCGTGCGCCACGGGTGGCCCGTGGGTCCGGCGGCCGACAGCCGGCTCGGGCCCTGGGGGCCCGCCGCCCTCCGGCGGTCAGGCGGCGAGCCCCGCCCGGCTCGCGGGCTCCCGCGCCTCGCCGTGCCCGTCCGCCCGTCCTTCCCGCTCCCTCAGCGAGAACTCCTTGTTGAGGACTCGTTCTGTCCGCAATCCTCGCTAGCTTTTCCCCATGGCCCTCCAGACCCCGCCGCCGCTCCTCTCCCTCCGCGCCCTCAACCGCGCCACCCTCGACCGACAGCTCCTCCTCGGCCGTGCCGCGCTCTCCGCCGAGCAGGCGGTTCGGCACCTCGTCGGGCTCCAGGCACAGAACACCAAGCCGCCGTACTTTGCGCTCGCCGCCCGGCTCGACGGATTCCGCCCCGGCGATCTCTCCGGCCTCATGGAGTCCCGCCGGGTCGGGCGGATCGTCTCCCTGCGGTCCACCGTGCACACCCACACCGCCGCCGACGCGCGCCCGCTGCGTCTGCTCGTCCAGTCCGGGGCCGTCGACCGGGAGCTCAAGATGTTCCGCAAGGGCCTCGGTGGAGTCGACCTCGAGCGGCTTGCCGCACTGACCGTCGCGTACGTCGAGGAGCGGCCCCGTACCCCCAAGGAGATGCGCGAGCACCTGCTCCAGGAGTGGCCCCGGGCCGACTCGCAGGCGCTGGGCATCGCCGCGCGCTGCCTCGTGCCGATGGTGCAGGTCACCCCCCGCGGACTCTGGGAGAGGAGCGGGCAGGTCGCGCTCACCACCGCACGGCAGTGGTTCGAGGAGGAGGGCGCCCCGGCCGAGGAGGACGGCGCCCCGGCCGGGGAGGACGGCGCCGATCTCGACTCGACCGTGCTGCGGTACCTCCGCGCCTTCGGGCCCGCCTCCGTCCAGGACATGCAGACCTGGTGCGGGCTCACCAGGCTCCGGCCCGCCTTCGAGCGGCTGCGGCCCGACCTGCTCGTCTTCCGCGACGAGCGCGGCACCGAGCTCTTCGACCTGCCCGACGCGCCACGGCCCGACGAGGACACCCCCGCGCCGCCCCGCTTCCTGCCGGAGTTCGACAACCTGCTGCTCTCCCACGCCGACCGCAGCCGCGTCGTGCCCACCGAGCACCGGGCCCGCACCTGGACCGGCAACCAGGCGCACCGGGTCTTCCTGCTCGACGGCTTCCTCGCCGGGATCTGGCACCTGGACGAAGGACGGGAGCGGACGGTCATGACCGTCGAGGCCTTCGGGCGTCCCACCCGAGCCCAGCGCGCCGCCCTCACCGCCGAGGCCGAGCGGACGCTGCGGATCCTGACGCCCCAGGACGTCCCGCACGAGATCGTCCACCGTCAGTGACCGGAGGGCGTGACCGGGGGGCGGCACCCGGGCGTGTGACCGTGCGCCCGCCCGGGCCGATCACGGCAGAGCACCCGCCCTGCGCGCCGCCACCACCGCCTCCAGGCGCGTGTGCGCGCCCAGCTTCCGCATCGCCGAGCGCAGATAGCCCTTCACCGTCTCCGGGCGCAGCCCCAGCCGCTGCGCCGCCGCCGCGTTCGTCGCGCCCGACGCCACCGCCGCCAGCACGTCCGTCTCGCGGGGGGTGAGGAGGACGGCGGGAGGTCGGCCCTCCGGTGCCGAGGTCGCCTCGAAGCGGCCGCACACCGCGAGCAGCCGCTCGCGCAGCTCCGGGTCCGTCACCTTCGGGGCGAGCTCGCGCAGCTCCCCGTACGCCTGCCGCATCTCCTCGCGCTCGGCCGCGAGCCGGCGCACCTCGTCCCGTACCGCGAGCGCCTGCTCCACGTCCCGGGCCGCCGCGACCGCAGCGTCGAAGACCCGCTCGCCGATCGGCAACGCGTCGCGCAGCGCCCCGTACAGGACTCCGCGTACCCGGCGGCGTACGACGACGGGCACCGCGATCACCGAGCGCAGCCCCTCCGCCGAGACCGGGGCGTCGTACTCGTGCGTGATGTGCCGTGCCGACGGGTAGTCCGTGACCGCGCACGGCCGGGACAGGGCGAGGCACTTCCCGCCCAGGCCGGAGCCCGTCGAGATCGCCAGGCCGCGCAGCGCGGGCGTCACCGCCCCGTCCAGTTCCGCGATCCGCAGGGCGCGGCCGTCCTGGAGCAGCCCCCCGAACACCACCTGCAGCCCGGTGGTGCGGCGCAGCCGCAGCAGAGCGGCGCGCAGTTCCACCGACTCGTCGTGCTCGGGAACCATGCGCCCCTCCTCCGTCCCGCCCCGCGTACGTCCGTCGTCCGCGCGGTCTCCCCCCGAACGGGGGTAGTGAGACCTGGGTCACTGATTACACGATGTGCGGGACGGGTCCCGCAACGAGGAGGGCACATGACGGCAACGAGCGCGGCGGAGCCGACGGAGGCGACGGAGGGGTTCCGGGCCGCCCGCGACTTCCTGCTCCGGCACCGGGAGGACTACGACACGGCCTACGCGGGCTTCGCCTGGCCCCGCCCCGAAAGGTTCAACTGGGCGCTCGAATGGTTCGACGTCATCTCCGCCGGCAACGAGCGCACCGCGCTGCACATCGTCGAGGAGGACGGCGCCGAGACGCGGCTGACCTTCGCCGAGATGTCCGGCCGCTCCAACCAGGTGGCCAACTGGCTGCGCGCGCAGGGCGTCCGGGCGGGCGACCGGATGATCGTGATGCTCGGCAACCAGGTCGAGCTCTGGGAGACCATGCTCGCCGCGATGAAGCTGCGCGCCGTCGTCATCCCCGCCACCCCGCTGCTCGGCCCCGCGGACCTGCGCGACCGGGTGGACCGCGGCCGGGCCCGCCACGTGCTCGTGCGGGCGGAGGACACCGCCAAGTTCGCCGACGTACCCGGCGACTACACCCGGATCGCGGTCGGCGGCGACGGGGGCGACTGGCTCGGCTACGAGCACGCGTACGCGGAGTCCCCGGACTTCACGCCCGACGGCGTCACCCTCGCCGACGACACCCTGATGCTCTACTTCACCTCCGGCACCACCGCCCGCCCCAAGCTCGTCGAGCACACCCACATCTCGTACCCCGTCGGGCACCTGGCGACGATGTACTGGATCGGTCTCCAGCCCGGCGACGTGCACCTCAACATCTCGTCGCCGGGTTGGGCCAAGCACGCCTGGTCCAACCTCTTCGCGCCCTGGAACGCCGAGGCGACCGTCTTCATCCACAACTACACGCGCTTCGACCCGCCCCGTCTGATGGCCGAGATGGACCAGCACGGCGTCAGCAGCTTCTGCGCCCCGCCGACCGTATGGCGCATGCTCATCCAGGCCGACCTCGGCCGGCTGTCCACCCCGCCGCGCGAGGTCGTCGCCGCCGGCGAACCGCTCAACCCCGAGGTCATCGAGTCCGTCCGGCGCGCCTGGGGCGTCACCATCCGGGACGGCTTCGGGCAGACCGAGACCGCGGTACAGGTCTCCAACAGCCCCGGTCAGCGGCTCAAGGAAGGCTCGATGGGGCGGCCCAGCCCCGGCTTCCGGGTCACCCTGGTCGACCCGGTCACCGGCACGCCCGACGTCGAGGAGGGCGAGATCTGCCTCGATCTCTCCGCCCACCCGGTGGGCCTGATGACCGGCTACCACGGCGATCCGGAGCGTACGGCCGAGGCCATGGCCGGCGGCTTCTACCGCACCGGCGACATCGGCGCGCGCGACGAGGACGGCTACATCACGTACATCGGGCGCGCCGACGACGTGTTCAAGGCGAGCGACTACAAGATCTCGCCCTTCGAGCTGGAGAGCGCGCTCCTGGAGCACGAGGCGGTCGCCGAGGCCGCCGTCGTCCCCGCGCCCGACCCGCTGCGGCTCGCCGTCCCCAAGGCGTACGTCGTCCTCGCGGCGGGCTGGGAGCCGGACGCCGACACCGCGAAGGCGCTCTTCGCCCACTCGCGCGAGGTGCTCGCGCCGTACAAGCGGATCCGCCGGATCGAGTTCGCCGACCTGCCGAAGACGGTCTCGGGCAAGATCCGGCGCGTGGAGCTGCGCAAGCTCACGGCCGAGGGTGAGACCGGCACCGAGTACACCGAGGGGGACCTCGCATGACCGACCGGACCACGGCGACGCCCGCGAGCACCGCGACGACGGCGGACGCGAGCACCGCGACGACGGCGGACGCGAGCACCACGACGTCCGCGCGGCGGACGTCGTCGTACGCCCACGGGGTGTCGGACACGGCCCTCCTCGGTGACACCATCGGCGCCAACCTCGACCGGGCCGTCGCCGCGTGGCCGGAGCGCGAGGCGCTGGTCGACGTGCCCACCGGGCGCCGCTGGACGTACGCCCAGTTCGGCGCGGACGTGGACCGGTTGGCGGACGCGCTGCTCGGCAGCGGGGTGGTCAAGGGCGACCGGGTCGGCATCTGGGCGGTCAACTGCGCCGAGTGGGTGCTCGTGCAGTACGCCACGGCCCGTATCGGCGCGGTCATGGTGAACATCAACCCGGCCTACCGCGCCCATGAGTTGGAGTACGTCCTCAACCAGGCGGGCATCTCCCTGCTGTTCGCCACCCTGACGCACAAGACCAGTGACTACCGGGCGATGGTCGAGCAAGTGCGCAGTTCCTGCCCGCAGTTGCGGGAAACGGTCTACTTCGGCGAGCCGAGCTGGGACGAGCTCTTCGCGCGCCGTGCGCCGGAGGGCGTGGTGCCGGAGGGGCTGTCCTGCGACGAGCCGGTCAACATCCAGTACACGTCGGGGACGACGGGATTCCCGAAGGGGGCCACCCTCTCCCACCACAACATCCTCAACAACGGTTACTTCGTGGGCGAGATGATCGCCTACAGCGAGCAGGACCGGATCTGCATCCCGGTGCCCTTCTACCACTGCTTCGGCATGGTCATGGGCAATCTCGCCGCCACCTCGCACGGCGCCTGCATGGTGATCCCGGCGCCGTCGTTCGACCCGGCGGCCACGCTGCGGGCCGTGCAGGAGGAGCGCTGCACCTCGCTGTACGGCGTGCCGACGATGTTCATCGCCGAGCTGAACCTCCCCGACTTCGCCTCGTACGACCTCGCCACGCTCCGCACCGGCATCATGGCCGGCTCGCCGTGCCCGGTGGAGGTGATGAAGCGGGTGGTCGCCGAGATGAACATGGCCGAGGTGTCGATCTGTTACGGCATGACGGAGACCTCGCCCGTCTCCACGCAGACCCGGCGCGACGACGACCTGGAACGGCGCACCGGCACCGTCGGCCGCGTCATGCCGCACGTCGAGGTCAAGATCGTCGACCCGGCGACCGGCCTGACGGTCGACCGCGGCACGGCCGGCGAGCTGTGCACCCGCGGGTACAGCGTCATGCTCGGCTACTGGGACGAGCCCGAGAAGACCGCCGAGGCGATCGACGCGGGCCGCTGGATGCACACCGGAGACCTCGCGGTGATGCGCGAGGACGGCTACGTGCAGATCGTCGGCCGGATCAAGGACATGATCATCCGGGGCGGCGAGAACGTCTATCCGCGCGAGATCGAGGAGTTCCTCTACGGCCACGCCAAGATCGCCGACGTCCAGGTCGTCGGGGTCCCTGACGAGCGCTACGGCGAGGAGATCCTGGCCTGCGTCATCCCGCGCGACCCGGCCGACCCCCCGACCCTGGAGGACATCACGGCCTTCTGCCGTGACCGCCTGGCCCACTACAAGATCCCCCGACGGGTGGAGGTCCTGACGGAGTTCCCGATGACGGTCAGCGGGAAGGTGCGGAAGGTGGAGCTGCGGGAGCGGTTCGGCCCGGAGGGGGAGGCCGCGGTGCACCCCACGCCGTGGGCCGGGCGCGGGTCCGGGCGCGGGACGTGCGGACGGTGAGCGATGGGCCCCGGGGCGCGGCGGGGCGCGGTCGATCGCGGTGGATCGCGGCGCGTGGCGGTCGGACCGCGCCGGTGCCGCGGCGGACCGCGGTCGTCGGTCGTAGGGCTGTCCGGCCGGGGCTGCCCGCCCTGCGGCTGCCGGACCACCGCCGGCCCCCGGCGCCGCGGTCGTCCGTCCTGCGGCTCCCCGGTCGAGGTCGTCCCCGCGGGCGGCGCGGCCCGACCCGCCTTGCGGGCGGGGGCGTCACACGGGGGCCGGCACCTCGCGGCGCATGCAGACGCGGGGCCAGGCGGCCAGTCCGTGGGCGGCCTCGGCCTGGCTGATCGCCCGCAGGCCCTCGGTGAGCGCGGGGTCGCCCTCGTCGAGGCGGCGGAAGCCGAGCCGGGCGTAGTACGGGGCGTTCCACGGGACCTGGTCGAAGGTCGTCAGGGTCAGTGCCGCGAGGCCCTGCTCCCGGGCGGCGGCGGCCAGGTGCTCGATCAGCGCCCGCCCGACGCCCCGGCGGGCGGCGTCCGGGTGCACGGAGACCTGCTCGATGTGCGCGGCCCCGTCGACCGTGTCGGTGAGCAGGTACGCGACGGGCCGGTCGCCCTCGTCGACCGCCACCCAGGCCCGCCCCGCGCAGCGGTAGCTCTCCAGGACGTCCAGCGGCAGGGGTTCGTCGTCGGCGATCTCCCCCATGCCGAGGGGGCGGAAGGCCTCGCCCGCGGCGCGTTCGATGTCCTGGAGCAGGGGGAGTTCGGCCGCTGCGGCCACTCGGATGCGCATACGCCAGTATGGCGCGACGAGCGCGGCGGCGGGGCCGGAGGGTCGGCGGCGACCGGCCCGCGCGGGGCCGGCCGCGGGGCCCGCCGCCGGGCGGGCGGCGAATGGTGCGGTCAGTCGGGTGTGCCGCTCGTGCAGGCCGGACCGTTGTCCGGGTTCCAGCCGCGGCCCGTGGCGTAGCCGTCCTCGCGGTTGCCGCGGCCGAGGAGGCCGCCGTCGCGGGAGAAGTGCGGCAGGAAGAGCGCGAGCGCCGGGTCGCCGTACAGGGCCACGTACAGCAGCACGTCACGGCCGTCGGTCACCTCGCGGCGGTGGGCCGGCAGGGGGTGCCGGGCCCGCAGGCCCGCGAGGAGACGCCGGGCCGCGCGGGTCGTCGGCGGCACGCACAGCAACGCCGCCGCGGCCAGCACGGGTACCGCGCCCAGGGCGAGCGCGGCGCCCGAGAGGCCGGTGGTCAGCAGGCCCGCGCCGACCGTCCCCGGGACCAGCGCGAGGAGCAACCTGGCCGCCCTCAGCCTCCCCGGCGGACGGAGCAGTCCCGTTCTGCCCAGTTCCGCGCGCAGCGCGTCCAGCGCCTGGCGGGCCTTCGGTCGGGTGGCCAAGACCCTGAGCGCCAGGGCCCGTTGGAGCGAGCGGTGCACACCCAGCTGCAGTGGATCGCGGGTGCGCCCCGCGCCGCCGTTGGCGCGAATCGTCCCCCTGCGCCCCGCCGCCACCGCCCCGCGCTGGTGCAGCGCGACCAACGCCACCGTGACCGCCGCCCGCGGCCCTCCGCGCAACAGCGCGAGCGCCTGCGGGGGCAGCTCCGGCCGCTCCTGGCTGCGGGTACGCAACAACAGCCCCGCCAGCGTGAGTTGGCCGACCGCCGCCCCCAGGAACCACCACATCCCCATCCCCATGGTGTTCACCCCCCGAGGGTGTTGTGCCCGGGGGAGGGGCGATCGTCACGTGCGAATGGCCGAAATACTTACGGAGCTCCGGTGGTGAGCAGCTCACCCGCCGGCGCGTTGACGGGCTGCGGCGTGCCCGTGAGGTCCAGCACGAACAGGGGGATGCCGAGGCCCTCGGCCCGCTCGTGGGCCTCGGGGGTGTAGCCCGCGAGGGAGAAGTAGACGCTCACGGCCGAACTGCTCAGGCCGTTCAGCCACAGGCACTCCACCGCGCGCAGCCCCGTCGGCCGTGTGCTCGGATCCACCTGGGCGACCAGCCCCGGCCCCCGGAGGTCCACGGCGGACGCCGACCGCTCCTCGGGCTGTACGACGTCCCGGAACCCCAGCCACCGCAGATATCCGGCGGACGCCGCCACCGCGTCCCGCGCCGTGCGGATCGTGACCGGCCGGAAGGCCGAGCGTGCGGCCCCCGGGCCGGGAGCCGGGCGGGAGCGCGCGGGGGCGGGCCCGGCGGGTGGCGGCGGGGGCGAGGGGTGGCGGTGGGCGAAGGAGGCGGGGTGCGCGTCCGGCGCGACGGACTCCAGCCCGGGGCCGGATCCGGCCCCGGCTCCGGGTCCATGGCCGACCCCGGCTCCGGGTCCAGGGCCGGCCCCGCGGTCGGTTCCCGGGCCGGACCCGCGGTCGGTTCCCGGGCCGGACCCGCGGCCCGGGCCGTCGGTGCCGAGGCCGATGCCGTCGGTGGCGGAGGGCCCGCCCTCCGAGTGCGCGGGCGCCGTGCCCGTGGCGTCGCCCCGGGCCGTGCCTGCCGCAGGTCCGTCGCCGGTGCCCCGGCGGTACGTGCCTGTCGACCCCTGCCCGTCGTCGGTGCCCCGGTGGTCCGTGGCCGCCGCCCCGCCCCCGTGGCCGCCGCCCCGCTCCGCGTCCGCCGCCCCGGCCACGTCGCCGCCTCCGCCCCAGGCGGGGGCGCCCGTGCCCGGCTCGATGTCCCGGGGCTCCCAAGTGGTCCCCAGGTCCGGCCCGGGGGGCGACCCCAGGGTCTCCGCGGGCCGGCCCGGGCCCTTCGGTGTCCGTACCGGCACCCGCAGCACCGCCCCGCACGGGCAGCCGACCTCCGGATGGGGCCAGTCCGAGGCGCGGGTGCAGGCGGGGCAGCGGACGGTGACCCACTCGTCGGACCAGTTGCGGTGCGTGATGGGCGCGGCGACTGCGCCCGCGATCACCGGGGGCGCGACCGGGGAGCCGCAGGAACAGGGGAAGGCGGGCGCCGCGTAACGAAGCGTGCGGAGGCACTCCGGGCAGCGCACCTGTACCGACTCACCCACACCGAACCCCCTCTGCGTCGTGCGTCCCCATCGTCCCCCAATCCGGCCGTTCGAGGGACCGACTTCGGCCATCACGTGGCGGGCGCCTCCCGGCGCTCCCGTCCGGGCTCTCTTGACGCCCCTCGACCCCCCGACCTACATTGCTTCCGTATAGCAGAACAGTACTTCCGCATTATGGAAACACGCCGACAAGGCCCCGAAGCAGGAGCACTCCCATGCCTCGTATGACCGCCGCCGCAGCGGCCGTTGAGATCCTCAAGCGCGAAGGCGTCACCAACGCGTTCGGTGTGCCCGGTGCGGCGATCAACCCCTTCTACCGCGAGCTCAAGAACGTCGGCGGGATCGGCCACACGCTGGCCCGCCACGTCGAGGGCGCCTCCCACATGGCCGAGGGCTACACCCGGGCCAAGGCCGGAAACATCGGCGTCTGCATCGGCACCTCGGGCCCTGCCGGCACCGACATGATCACCGGCCTGTACTCCGCGATCGCCGACTCGATCCCGATCCTCTGCATCACGGGCCAGGCCCCGGTCTCGAAGCTCCACAAGGAGGACTTCCAGGCCGTCGACATCGCCACGATCGCCAAGCCGGTCACCAAGGCCGCGACGACCGTCCTGGAGGCCGCGCAGGTCCCGGGCGTCTTCCAGCAGGCCTTCCACCTGATGCGCTCCGGCCGTCCCGGCCCGGTCCTCATCGACCTGCCGATCGACGTCCAGCTGACCGAGATCGAGTTCGACCCGGAGACGTACGAGCCGCTGCCGGTCTACAAGCCGTCCGCGACCCGCGCCCAGGCCGAGAAGGCCCTGAGCTTCCTCCTGGAGGCCGAGCGCCCGCTGATCGTCGCCGGTGGCGGCATCATCAACGCCGACGCCTCCGACCTGCTGGTCGAGTTCGCCGAGCTGACCGGCATCCCGGTCATCTCCACCCTGATGGGCTGGGGCACCATCCCGGACGACCACGAGCTGGCCGCCGGCATGGTCGGCGTCCAGACCGCGCACCGCTACGGCAACGCGACCTTCCTGGAGTCCGACACCGTCATCGGCATCGGCAACCGCTGGGCCAACCGCCACACGGGCTACAACCTGGAGGCGTACACCAAGGGCCGCAAGTTCGTCCACGTCGACATCGAGCCCACCCAGCTCGGCAAGATCTTCGCCCCGGACTACGGTGTCGCCTCCGACGCCAAGGTCGCCCTGGAGCTCTTCATCGAGATCGCCAAGGAGTGGAAGGCCGAGGGCAAGCTCCCCGACTTCACCGCCTGGGCCGCCTCGGCGCAGGAGCGCAAGGCCACCCTGCAGCGCCGCACGCACTTCGAGAACATCCCGATGAAGCCGCAGCGCGTGTACGAGGAGATGAACAAGGCCTTCGGCCCGGAGACGCGCTACGTCACCACCATCGGCCTCTCGCAGATCGCCGCCGCGCAGTTCCTGCACGTCTACAAGCCGCGCCACTGGGTCAACTGCGGCCAGGCCGGCCCGCTCGGCTGGACCATCCCGGCCGCCATCGGTGCCGCCACCGCGCAGCCGGACGTCCCGGTCGTCGCCCTGTCCGGCGACTACGACTTCCAGTTCATGATCGAGGAGCTGGCGGTCGCCGCCCAGCACAAGGTCCCCTACGTCCACGTCCTCGTGAACAACGCCTACCTGGGCCTGATCCGTCAGGCGCAGGGCGGTCTCGGCATCAACTTCGAGGTCAACCTCGAGTTCGAGAACATCAACACGCCGGAGATCGGCGTCTACGGCGTCGACCACGTCAAGGTCGCCGAGGGCCTGGGCGTCAAGGCCATCCGCGTCACCGACCCGGAGAAGCTGGGCGAGGCCTTCGAGCAGGCCAAGAAGCTGGCCGCCGAGCACCAGGTTCCGGTCGTCGTCGAGGCGATCCTGGAGCGCATCACCAACATCGCGATGAGCAAGACGGTCGACATGAGCGACGTCACCGAGTTCGAGGACCTGGCCACCGAGCCGGGCCACGCGCCCACCGCGATCAAGGCCCTGCAGGTCTGATCCACCCCGTCAGGACCTCCTGACACGCGACGCCCCCCACCCCGACGAGCACCGGGGCGGGGGCCGTCCGCCTGAGCGGCGTGCCGTCAGTCCTGCGCCCGGACCAGCACCGCGCCCGCCTCCGTCCAGTCGTACAGCACCGACCGGCCCGCCCGCCTGCGCCGGACCAGCCCGGCGTCGAGCAGCACCTTCAGGTGCCGTCCCACCGAGCCGAGGCCCTGGCCGGTCAGCGCCACCAACTGACTGGTGGACTTGGGCGAGTCGAGGCGTACGAGGACCCCGGCGCGGGCCGTGCCGAGGAGGGCGCCGAGCGCCTCGGGGACCATCGGGCCCGTGACGTCCGTGAGGGTCCCGGCGCACGGGTAGACGATCGCGTACCGCGCCGAACCCTCCCACGTCACCCAGCCCTTGTCCGGTGTCACCGGGACGAACAGCAGCCCGCCCCCGTCCACCGAACGCGGCGGATACTCACGGGTGTTGATCTGCAGCCGCCCGTCGCCCAGCCAGCGCATCCGGCCCGGGCGCAGTTCGTCGAGCGCCGCCGTCCAGCCGTCGCGGGCCAGGCGGGCGGTGCGCGCCACCACATCGGCCTCCATGACCCGGCGCCGCCGCGGCCAGTCGGGCAGCACCGTCTCCCGCCACACCCACTCCAGGACGCCGGCCATCCGCCGCGGCAGATCGCGCCGCGTGCGCAGCGGCTCCGGTGCGGCACCGCCCACCGCCACCTCCAACTGCGGGACCGCGTCGCCCGGTTCGGCGTCGCGGACGGCCGCGACCTCCTCCTCGAAGGACGGCTCGCCCTCGCCCAGCGGTGTCGGCGTCAGGAAGTCCGCGTTCCAGGTGGCCCCGATGGCCGCCCGCACGAGCAGCGCGTCGAGCGGTTCGGCGGTCAGCCGTTCACGGTACGCGGGCAGGTGCGCTGCCAGCCAGGCCCGTTCGCCCGCGTGGGCGCCCGCCCCCGCGTGCAGGGTCTTGAGCGCCGCGATCGTCTCGGCCAGCGGCGAGACGACGAACCTGCTCCCGGCCAGGGAGTCCGTACCGATCCGCCACCATCCCACGGCGCCCCGCCCCCGTCCTTCCGCCGCTGTCCTTTCGCCCTGCCGCGAAACAATAACGGCGCCGCACGGCCCTCCCCGAGACTCCGCGCATGCCCCGCTACCGCGATCTCTTCCGTACCCCCGAGTTCACCCCGCTCTTCCTCATCGGCGCCGCCCAGGTGGCCGCCCAGACCGTCTCCGGCCTCGGTCTCGCCACCCTCGTCTTCCGGGCCACGCACTCCCCGCTGCTCGCCGCGCTGGCGATGTTCGGCCCGGCGCTCGCCCAGCTCGTCGGCGCGACGACCCTGCTCTCGGCGGCCGACCGGCTGCCGCCCCGCGCCGCGCTCGCCGCCGTCGCCCTCGTCTTCGCGGCCGGCACCGCGGCCCAGGCCGTGCCCGGCCTCCCGGTCGGCGCCGTCTTCGCGATCCTCTTCCTCCAGGGCCTGGTCGGCTCGGTGGGCGGGGGAGTGCGCTACGGGCTCCTCACCGAGATCCTGCCGCGCGAGCGCCATCTGATCGGCCGCTCGGTGTTCAACATGGCGGGCGGCGTCTGCCAGATCGTCGGCTTCGCCGCCGGCGGCGTACTGCTCGCCGTGCTCGCGCCGCGTGGCACCCTGCTGACCGGCGCCGCGCTCTACCTGGCCGCGGCCCTGCTCGCCCGCGCGGGACTGTCCCGGCGCGCCCCGCGCACCGCCGGCAGGGCCTCGCCCGCCGAGACCTGGCGGACCAACGCCCGCTTGTGGTCCTCCCGCCCGCGACGGCTCGTCTACCTCGCGCTGTGGGTGCCCAACGGCCTGGTCGTCGGCTGTGAGTCGCTCTTCGTCCCCTACGCCCCCGAGCGGGCCGGACTCCTCTTCGCGTGCGCCGCGGTCGGGATGCTGGCCGGGGACATCGCGGTCGGACGCTTCCTCCCGGCCCGATGGCGAGGCCGGCTCGCCGCCCCCCTGCAGGCGCTGCTCGCGGCCCCGTACCTGATCTTCGTCCTGGACCCCGGACCGCTCCTCGCGCTGGTCGCGATCACGGTGTCCGCCGTCGGCTACAGCGCGAGCCTGCTCCACCAGGAGCGGCTGACGGCCCTGGTCCCGGACGAGCTGGGCGGCCACGCGCTCGGTCTGCACGCCTCGGGCATGCTCGCCCTCCAGGGCCTGAGCGCGGCCCTCGCCGGCGGCCTCGCCCAACTGACCTCGCCGCAGACGGCGATGACCCTGCTCGCGGTGTGCTCGTTGACGGTGACCGTCTGCCTCTTCGGGCTGCCGGTGCGCCCGAGAACCGGGCGGCGGGACACCCGAGCGGCCGACCCCGCTTGCCCGGCCGTCCCTGGCGGCCGACGCTGAGGCGAGGACCGTCACCTATCGGCGAAGGGCAGGGCGTGCTCATGGCGAAGAGGTCGCAGACTGCACCGGGAGACCGCCCGGAACCCGCTGCGGAACGGGCCGCGACCCGGGCGATCCCCGTGACCCCGGACACCCCGGTGACCCCGGAAACCCCCGTGCCCCCGGAAACCCCCGTGCCCCCGGACACCCCCCTGCCCCCGGACCGGCCCATGTCCCCGGGGACCCCCGCGTCCCTGGACCCGCCCGTGTCCCCGGGGACCCCCGTCTCCCCGGACACCCGCTCGGAACCGTCTTCCGAGCCCGCGAAGTCCCCGCCGCCGGCTCAGGCGGCTTGGCAGACCCCTGGCCACACGGTCGTCGAGACCGCGCTCGAAGTGACCGGGTACTCCCAGGCCACCCGCTGACCGCGCCCTGACATGCTGCTCCAGGTGCTCGGCACCGCGGCCGGCGGCGGTGTGCCCCAGTGGAACTGCGCCTGCCGCGGCTGCGCCGGTGCGCGCGCCCACCCCGAGCGCCGCCGGCGGCACGCCTCGCTCGCCGTCGAGGCGGCCCCCGGCCGCTGGTACGTGATCAACGCGACCCCCGACATCGCGGACCAGGTCGAACGGTGCCCCGCGCTGCGCCCGCAGCCCGGCGCCCACCCACGGCAGACGCCGCTCGCCGGAGTGGTCCTCACCGATGCCGAACTCGACCACACCCTCGGTCTGGCCCGGCTTCGCGAGGCCCGGCGGTTCGAGGTGATCGCCACCGATCCCGTACGGGACGCGGTACGGAACCGACAGGGACTCGGTGAACTGCTCGCCCCCTACGTGGACGTGACGTGGCGTCGGCTGCCCCTCCCGGGCAGCCCGGACGAGCCGCTCGTGCCGGGTTCCGCCGTCCACATCGGCGCCGTACCCGTCTCCGGCAAACGACCCCGCTACGCCGCGGCGGCTCCGGAGCGGGCGTCCGGCGGGGATCCCTGGGTGGTGGCGCTGCGGCTCACCGACCGCGTCACCGGGCGGAGCCTCGTGTACGCGCCCGCGCTCGGTGCCTGGCCGGACGCGTTGCAGGACGCCGTCGCCGAGGCCGACTGCGTGTGCGTCGACGGCACCTTCTGGCACGACGACGAGCCGCTCTCGGCGGGCTGCTCGGACCTCACCGCCACGGCCATGGGCCATCTGCCGATCACCGGGCCGAACGGTACGGCCCAGCGGCTCGCCGCCCTGCCGGGCCGCCGCCTCTACACCCATCTCAACAACACCAATCCCCTGGTCGACCCCGATGCGCCGCAGCACAAGGAGCTGATGCGGCTGGGCATCGAAGTGGCCGCCGACGGAACGGAGATCGTGCTGTGACCCCTGTGGAGACCGGAGTCGCCGCGGCGGAGCCGTGGAGCAGGGCCGAGTTCGAGGAACGGCTCCGCGACGTCGTCAGGCAGCGCTACCACGACCGCCACCCGTTCAACGTGCGGATGCACGAAGGTGCGTTGAGCCCCGAAGAGGTGCGGCGCTGGATCACCAACCGCTTCCACTACCAGCGGCACATCCCCGTCAAGGACGCGCTGATCACGGCCAAGCTCGACACCTCCGAGCTGCGCCGCACGTGGGCCCGCCGACTGGAGGACCAGGACGGGCGTGCGCCGGGCGAGGGCGGTATCGAGCGCTGGCTCCGGCTCGGCGAGGCCGCCGGCCTGGACCGGTCCGGTCTCCTCGCCGGCCGGCAGGTCCTGCCCGGGGTGCGCTTCGCGGTCGACGCGTACGTCAACTTCTGTCGTCACCGCCCCGTCCTCGACGCCGTCGCTGCCTCGCTCACCGAACTGTCCGCGCCGGACCTCATGAGGGTCCGCACGGAGGCCTTCGAGCGGCACTACCCCTGGGTCCGGAGCGGCGGGCTCGCCTACTTCCGGGACCGCGTCCACCAGGGCCGGCGGGACAGCGACGAGGCGCTGTCGCTGGTCCTGGACTCGGCTCGGGACCGGGCCGGGCAGGAACGGGCGGTCGCCGCAGTCGCCTTCAAGTGCGAGGTCCTCTGGTCCCTGCTCGACGCCGTCGACCAGGCGTCCCCGGAGCAGGTCCGATGAGCTGGTGCCCCGTGCTCGCCCCGGCCGTCGTGCTCCGACCCGACCGGGTGCGCGGCACCGATCTGCTCGTCATGCCCGAGCGCGTGGCCGTGCTGCGCGGCGCGGCCGCCGGCATCCTCGGCCTGTGCGACGGCCGGCGCACGGTACCCGGGATCCTCGCCGAGCTGACGGCGCGCTTCCCCGAGGCCCCGGTGGCCGAGGAGGTCCCGGAGTTCCTGGACCTGCTGCGCGCCGAGGGTTGGCTGCGGTGACGACGGCGGGCGGGGGCGTGCCACGGCCCTGGGCGCTGCTCGCCGAGCTGACCCACCTGTGCCCGCTGCGCTGCCCGTACTGCTCCAACCCCCTGGAGCTGACCAGGCGTTCGCGCGAGCTGGACACGGCCCAGTGGCGGGACGTCCTGCGGCAGGCCGGGGAGCTGGGCGTCGTGCAGACCCACCTGTCCGGTGGTGAACCGCTGCTGCGCACGGATCTGGCGGAGATCGTCGAGGCCGCGGAGTCGGCGGGCGTCCACACCCAGCTCGTCACCAGCGGCGTCGGTCTGGACGAGGAGCGGCTGGCCGGTCTGGCGGCGGCCGGGCTGCGCAGCGTCCAGTTGTCGGTGCAGCACGCCGACGCGCAGGCCTCCGACCGGATCGCCGGCAGCCGGTCGTACGAGGCGAAGGAGCGGGCCGCCGCGCTGGTCCGGGAGGCGGGCCTGCCGCTCGGTCTCAACGTGGTGCTGCACCGGGACAACCTCGACGCCGTCGATGCCCTGGTGGAGCGGGGCCTCGACTGGGGCGCGGACCGGATCGAGCTGGCCGGCGCGCAGTACTACGGCTGGGCCCTGCGCAACCGTGCCGCGCTCCTGCCGGGCGCCGCCCAACTGGCCCGGGCGGAGCGTCGGGTGCGGTGGTGGCGGGAGAGGCTGGCCGGGCGCGTCGAGCTGGTGTGGGTGGCGTCCGATCACTTCGGGGGAGTGCCGAAGCCCTGCATGGGCGGCTGGGGCGAGGTCTCGCTCACCGTCACCCCCGACGGCACCGTCCTGCCCTGCCCGGCGGCGGCCGTACTGCCCGGCCTCGACGCCCCGAGCGTGCTGACCCGGCCGCTCGCCTGGATCTGGGAGCACTCGCCGGCCTTCGGCAGGTTCCGCGGCACCGACTGGATGCGGGAGCCGTGCCGCGCCTGTCCGCGTCGCGAGGAGGACTTCGGCGGCTGCCGCTGCCAGGCGTACGCGCTCACCGGTGACGCGGCCCGCGCCGATCCGGCCTGCCGGCTGTCGCCGGACCACGGTCTCGTGCGCGCGGCGGTGGCGGGTGCCGAGGCGGCGGACGCCGAGGGGAGTCGGCCCGGCTACGTCTACCGCGCGGCGCCCTCGGGGAAAAGGACCAGGGCCTGACCCCTGTGCAAGGTCAGGCCCTGGTCCTCGAGCGCGCTGTGCGGGACCGTAAACCGCACTGCGCGACGTGGTGACCGCCCGACGGTGCGAGGCTGGCGCGACAGGACGTTCGCGCCGCCGGGCGGAGTCTGTGCCCCCTTCCGTGCGAGAAGGGGGGCGTTGGGACCGCGGTGGTGCCGACGGACGCTCCGGCCGGTCCCCTTCCTTCAGGTCAAGAAGGGGGGCCGGAGGTCCTTACCACCGCACTGGCTCGGCGCCACCGCGGTCCTCACGCTGTCCGGATCACCGACCACCCCTCATCCGGGCCGGTGTTCCGGACTGCGTACGGTCACTGACCTCCCGTCAGATGCCGTACGCAGTCGGGGTGTCGGAGGATCAGTCCTCGCGCAGGGCGCGGACGGCCTCCTCGACGCGCCGGCCGTACTCGGCGTCGGCGGCGGCGAAGTGGGCGATGTTCTTCTCGATGAGGTCCTCGCGCGAGACCTGGGAGAGGCCGCCGGCGATGTTGGCGATCAGGCGGGCCTTCTCGTCCTCGGACATCAGGCGGTAGAGCTCACCGGCCTGGAAGAAGTCGTCGTCCTTGGCGTGCTCCGGGGCCGCGTGGGTGCCGGTCCAGCCGTGGATGGCGAGCGGCGCGGAGAGCGGGGTGTCGGTCTGGCGCGGGCCGGAGTACGAGTTGGGCTCGTAGTTCTTGTCGTGACGCGAACCGTTGCGGGTGGCCATGAAGCCGTCGCGGCCGTAGTTGTCGGCCGTGGTCGCCTTCGGGGCGTTCACCGGCAGCTGGGTGTGGTTGACGCCGAGGCGGTAGCGGTGGGCGTCCGCGTAGGCGAAGAGGCGGCCCTGGAGCATCTTGTCCGGCGAGGGGCCGATGCCCGGGACGAAGTTGTTCGGGGAGAACGCGGCCTGCTCGACCTCGGCGAAGACGTTGTCCGGGTTGCGGTCGAGGACCAGACGGCCCACGCGCTGCAGCGGGTAGTCGCTGTGCGGCCACACCTTGGTGAGGTCGAACGGGTTGAAGCGGTAGTCCGCGGCCTCGGCGGCCGGCATGACCTGCACGTAGAGCGTCCAGGACGGGTTCACGCCGCGCTCGATGGACTGCAGCAGGTCGGTCTGGTGCGAGTTGGCGTCCTTGCCGACGAGCTCGGCGGCCTGCTCGGCGGAGAGGGAGCGGATGCCCTGGTTCGTCTTGAAGTGGTACTTGACGAAGAAGGCCTCGCCCGCCTCGTTGGTCCACTGGTAGGTGTGCGAGCCGTAGCCGTTCATGTGCCGGTACGAGGCCGGGATGCCGCGGTCGCCCATGAGCCAGGTCACCTGGTGCGTCGCCTCGGGGGCGTGCGCCCAGAAGTCCCAGACGTTGTCCGGCTCCTGCTTGCCCGTGAACGGGTCACGCTTCTGGGAGTGGATGAAGTCGGGGAACTTGATCGGGTCCTTGATGAAGAACACCGGGGTGTTGTTGCCGACGAGGTCGTAGTTGCCCTCCTCGGTGTAGAACTTCAGCGCGAAGCCGCGCGGGTCGCGGACCGCGTCCGCGCCACCGAGCGAGTCGGCCACGGTGGAGAAGCGCAGGAAGGTCTCGGTCTTCTTGCCGACCTCGGAGAGGAAGGCGGCCTTCGTCCAGGCCGTGACGTCGTCGGTCACCTCGAAGTAGCCGTAGGCGCCGGAACCGCGGGCGTGCACCACGCGCTCCGGGATGCGCTCACGGTTGAAGCGCGCGAGCTTCTCCAGCAGGTGCTGGTCCTGCAGGAGGATGGGGCCACCGACGCCGGCGGTGGCGGAGTTCTGGTTGTCGGCGACCGGGGCGCCGGACTCGGTCGTAAGCACGCGCTTCGACATGGTGGACCTTCCTGAGCTGCACTGCTGAGTTTGGGAGTGTTCAGGAGCGTAGGTACGCCCCTCGAACAACGTCAACAGTTTGTTGAAAAAGAAGTGTGGTGTTCCGGACGGCGGCGACGCCTGGGCGCGACAGGACAGGTTGTCAGCGCCGCCGCCGTCCGGAAATCAGGGCCCCGTCGGGACGGGGGAGGGATCAGACCTGCTGGCCGGAGAGGCGCTCGACGGCGCGCAGCAGGGCCGAGTGGTCCAGGCCGCCGTCGCCCTGCGCACGCAGGGAGGCGACGAGCTGGGCGACCACGGCGCCGACCGGGAGGGCCGCGCCGACGTTGCGGGCGGCGTCGGTGACGATGCCCATGTCCTTGTGGTGCAGGTCGATCCGGAAGCCGGGCTTGAAGTCCCGGTTCAGGAAGTTGTCCTTCTTGCGGGTCAGGACCGTGGAGCCGGCCAGACCGCCGTTGAGGACGTCCAGGGCGGCCTGCAGGTTCACGCCGGACTTCTCGAGGAAGACGACGGCCTCGGCGCACGCCTGGATGTTGACCGCGACGATGAGCTGGTTGGCGGCCTTCACCGTCTGGCCGGAGCCGTGCGGACCGCACAGGACGATGACCTTGCCGAGGGCCTCGAGGATCGGGAGGGCCTCGTCGAAGTCGGCCTGCTCGCCACCCACCATGATCGACAGGACGGCCTCGATGGCGCCGGCCTCGCCGCCGGAGACGGGGGCGTCGATGACGCGGATGCCCTTCTCCTTGGCGTTCTTCGCCAGGTCGACCGAGGTCTGCGGGGTGATCGACGACATGTCGATGATCAGGGCGCCCGACTTGGCGTTCTCCAGGATGCCCTCGGGGCCGTAGGAGATGGCCTCGACCTGCGGGGAGGCGGGCACCATCGTGATGACCACGTCGGCGTCCTTGACGGCCTCGGCGATCGAGCCGGCCGCGGTGCCGCCGGCGGCGGCCAGGCGGTCCAGCTTGTCCTGCTCGAGGGTGAAGCCGGTGACGGAGTAGCCGGCCTTGATCAGGTTCTCGGACATGGGGGAGCCCATGATGCCGAGACCGATCCACGCGATCTTCGGGAGGGTGGGCTGGGAGGAGCCAGCGAGGTTGCTCATTGGGGAGGGTCCTTCTCTGAAGCTTCGTACGAAAAGGGCGGGGGGTCGCCTGGCGGAACGCCCGGACCTACTTGGCGGCGCGGGCCTCGGCGGGCAACCATGCGAAGGACGCGGCGGCGTCGGCGGCCTTGTACTCCAGGCCCACCCAGCCGTCGTAGCCGGCCTTCCTCAGCTCGTCGAGCAGCTGCTCGAGGGGGAGCTCGCCGGTGCCCGGGGCGCCACGGCCCGGCATGTCGGCGATCTGGACGTGGCCGGTCTTGTCGGCGTACTGCGCGATGACCTGGCTGACGTCCTCGCCGTTCATGGCCAGGTGGTAGATGTCGAGCAGGAACTTGGCGTTCCCGAGGCCCGTGGCCGCGTTGACCTTGCCGACGATCTCGATCGCGGAGGGGGCGCTCACCAGCGGGTAGAGCGGCGACTCCGGCTTGTTGAGGGTCTCGATCAGCAGGATCGCACCGACCCGGTCGGCCGCGCGGGCGGCCAGGACCAGGTTCTCCAGGGCGAGTTCGTCCTGGACGGCCGGGTCCACACCCTCGACGCGGTTGCCGTAGAGCGCGTTGAGCGCCTTGCAGCCGACCGAGGCGGCGAAGTCCGCCGCGACGTCGATGTTGGCGCGGAAGCGGTCCGACTCCTCGCCGGGCACGGAGACCGCGCCGCGGTCCGGGCCGGGGAGCTGGCCGGCGTAGAAGTTCAGGCCCACCAGCTGGGTGCCGGCGTCCTCAAGAGCCTGCTTGAGGGCGTCGAGCTCGCTCTGGTCGGGGGTGGCGGTGTCGATCCAGGGCCACCACAGCTCGACCGCGGTGAAGCCCGCCGCGGCGGCGGCCGCGGGGCGCTCCAGGAGCGGGAGTTCCGTGAAGAGGATCGACAGGTTCACATCGAAGCGCTGGTCCGTGTATCCCATGAGGGGCGGCGCTCCTTCCGTATTGCGGAAGTAAGTTTCTGTCTGACGGAATGTTGCAAGCAGAGGCTCCGCCTTGTCAAGAGGACCTCGCAGGTCCGGGGCTCCCGCGGGGCGCGAACGGCCCGTAGCGTGGGGGCATGGTGCGTTTGAGAGTGGAGTTCACGACCGAGCCGTTCGACCTCGACGAGGCGCCGGCGCACGCGGTCGTGGCTCGTGAGGTCATCCAGTCGGCCCAGCTGGACGCGGTCGACGTGGGGCCCTTCGGCAATACGGCGGAAGGCGGCGCCGACGCGGTGCTGACCGCGGTGGACGCGCTGCTGCGCAGGTCCCTGGCGGCCGGGGCAACCCGGGTGTCGCTGCAGGTCAATGTGATCGACGAGGCGATCGGTGACACGGTCGGCAAGGCGATCGGTGAGGGGGAGAAGTGACCGAGCACCCCTTGGTCGCGGCGGTGAAGCCGCTGGTCGACGCCATGGGCGCCGAGCTGCTGGTCCCCGAGCAGGCCGGGGCCGACGACGTGGTCCTGGCCTGGGAGGGTGAGGACGTGCTCGCCGTGCGGCTGCCGCAGCTGTCCGAATCGCTGGATCACATTCTGGCCGCGATGGAACGGCGGCACGGGATGCCGCTCTCGGAGCTCGACCGCAAGAGCAAGCAGGAGGTCGTACGGATCCTGGAGGCACGCGGTGCCTTCTCGGTGCGCCACGGGGTGGAGACGGTGGCCGGCGCGCTGGGGGTCAGCCGCTTCACCGTGTACAACTACCTGAACAGGGAGACCGCCCTGAACAGGGAAAAGGCCCCCAAGAACGCGTAGTTGATCATGCCTGACCACAAGCCGTCGTCCAGATGTCGGGACGACGGCTTTTGTATGGCCGAGTTTTCAACAAAGTGTTGACGTGGTGTTGCGGAGGGCGTTAGCTATCCGCAGCCCGTCCGACGCACAGCGAAAAACAGCCACGGAGGCTTCCCGTGACTTCAGGTACGACACCGGGTCTGACCCGGTTCAACACCTCGGCGGAGGGCGACGCCGTCGCCGCGCTCCACGAGGTGTGCTCCAGCTCGGCGTGGGGGAGCAAGCTGCTCGCCCAGCGCCCGTTTGCCACCGCCGACGCCCTCTTCCTCGCCAGTGACGCCGCCATGGCCGAGCTGACCGCCGAGGACCTGGCCGACGCGATGGCGGGCCACCCGCCGATCGGTCGTCCGAAGGCAGGGGACCCGACGTCCTCCCGCGAGCAGAGCGGGATGGCCGGCGCCTCCGCGGAGCTCAAGGCCGAGATGCTCGAACTCAACCTGGCCTACCAGGACAAGTTCGGTCATGTCTTCCTCATCTGCGCCACCGGCAAGACCGGCGAGCAGATGCGCGACGCGATCCGCGCGCGGATCGAGAACTCGCCCGAGCAGGAGCGGGAGATCGTCCGCACCGAACTGGGCAAGATCAACCGCATCCGTCTGACCCGTCTCGTCGAGACCGAGGAAGAGAACTGATGAGCACCGACACCACCGCCTCGGTGTCCACCCACATCCTGGACACCAGCATCGGCCGTCCGGCCGAGGGCGTGGCCATCACGCTCGCGGCCCGCGCCGGCTCCGCCGCGGAGTGGGTCGCCCTGGGCGGCTCCGCCACCGACGCGGACGGGCGATGCAAGGACCTCCCGGCCCTGCCGGAGGGCACGACCCACGTACGTCTCGACTTCCAGACCGAGGCGTATTTCCTGAGCAAGCAGAACAAGCAAGCCGAGGCGCAGCAGGACGCCCCCGCGAATCGGGACAGTGGTACGACCGGAGCGTTCTTCCCGGAGGTGGCGATCACGTTCGCCGTCGTGCCGGGCGAGCACTACCACGTGCCGCTGCTGCTCAACCCGTTCGGCTACTCCGTTTACCGAGGGAGCTAGCAGACATGCCCACGATTCTCGGCCAGAACCAGTACGGCAAAGCAGAGAACCGCGTCGTCAAGATCACGCGCGACGGCGGAACGCACCACATCAAGGACCTGAACGTCTCCGTCGCCCTCTCCGGTGACCTCGACGACGTCCACCTCACCGGTTCCAACGCCCACTGCCTCCCCACCGACACGACGAAGAACACCGTCTTCGCGTTCGCCAAGGAGTACGGCATCGAGTCCGCCGAGCAGTTCGGCATCCACCTCGCCCGTCACTTCGTGACGAGCCAGGAGCCGATCAAGAAGGCCCGGATCCGGATCGAGGAGTACTCCTGGGAGCGGATCGCCAGCTCCGACGCCAACTCCAAGTTCATCGGCTCGGACGAGGTCAACCACTCCTTCGTCCGCAAGGGCCAGGAGACCCGCACCACCCAGATCACCTTCGACGGTGAGAAGTTCGAGGTCATCTCCGGCCTCAAGGACCTCGTCGTCATGAACTCCACCAACTCGGAGTTCTGGGGCTACATCAAGGACAAGTACACCACCCTCCAGGAGGCGTACGACCGGATCCTCGCCACCCAGGTATCGGGTCAGTGGCGCTTCAGCTGGAGCGACGACGAGCAGCGGATGCCGAACTGGGAGCGCTCCTACGAGCAGACCAAGAAGCACATGCTCGAGGCCTTCGCGGAGACGTACTCGTACTCGCTGCAGCAGACGCTGTACCAGATGGCCACGCGGATCATCAACCACCGTTCGGAGATCGACGAGGTCCGCTTCTCGCTCCCGAACAAGCACCACTTCCTCGTCGACCTCGAGCCCTTCGGCCTGAAGAACGACAACGAGGTCTACTACGCCGCCGACCGCATGTACGGCCTGATCGAGGCCACCATCCTGCGGGACGGCGCCACGGCGCAGATCCCGGTCGACATGACCAACCTCTAAGCGGCACCGAGTGGTCGCCCCCGCCCGTCCCGCAGTCGGGCGGGGGCCCACGACCGGAGGGAAGTTCCATGGCACAGCCCGCAAAGGGGCCGGCGACAGCCGAAGGCCCGTGTTCCACCCCGCCGTCCACCCCCGCCCCGGCAGCTGCCGAGTGCCACCCCGTGGACGAGAAGCTCCCCGCCTCGCGGCTCGTCCCCGCGGCACTCCAGCACATCGCCGCCATGTACGCGGGCGTCGTCACCCCTCCGCTCATCATCGGCCAGGCCGTCGGCCTGGACGCCGCCGGAATGACCCGGCTCATCGCCGCCAGCCTGCTCATCGCCGGCTGCGCGACAATCCTGCAGACCCTCGGTCTCGGCCGCTTCGCCGGAAACCGGCTGCCCTTCGTCAACGCCGCCTCCTCCGCCGGCATCGCCCCGATGCTCGCGATCGCCGAGACCAGCGCCAAGGGGCACCAACTCCCCGCCATCTACGGCGCGGTGATGGTCGCCGGCGTCTTCTGCCTCGCCGTCGGCCCCTTCTTCGGGCGGCTGCTGCGCTTCTTCCCGCCGCTCGTCACCGGCGTCGTGATCACCCTGATCGGCGTCACCCTGATGCCCGTACCGGTGGGCTGGGCGCAGGGCGGTGACAAGAACGCCGCCGACTTCGGCGCCATGAAGTACCTGGCGCTCGCCGCCTTCACGCTGGTCGTCATCCTGCTCTTCCAGCGCTTCGGCAAGGGCTTCGTCAAGCAGATCGCCCTGCTGCTCGGTCTCTTCGTCGGCACGCTCGCCGCGATCCCCTTCGGCATGGCGGACTTCACCGCCCTGAAGGAGGCGCCGGTCGCCGCGCTGCCCGCGCCCTTCGCCTTCGGCGCCCCCGAGTTCCAGCCCGCCGCGATCCTCTCGCTGTGCATCGTGATGCTCGTCCTCATGACGGAGTCCAGCGCCGGCATGCTGGCCCTCGGCGAGATCTGCGAGCGGCGCAGCGACGGGAGGACCATCACGCGCGGGCTGCGCACCGACGGCATCGCCACCCTGCTCGGCCCGGTCTTCGGCGGCTTCCCCACCTCGGCCTTCGCCCAGAACGTCGGCGTGGTCTCGCTGACCCGGGTGCGCAGCCGGTACGTGGTCGCCGTCGCCGGCGGCGCGCTCCTCGTCCTCGGGGCCTTCCCGGTCCTCGGCGCGGTGGTCTCCCTCGTACCGATGCCGGTCCTCGGCGGCGCGGGCATCGTCCTCTTCGGCTCGATCGCCGTCAGCGGCATCCGCACCCTCTCGGAAGCGGGTCTCGACGACAGCTCCAACATCATCCTGGTGGCCGTCGCGCTCGGGGCGGGCATCATCCCGCTCGCCGCTCCCACCTTCTACGCCGGTTTCCCTGCCTGGGCACAGACGGTGCTCGGCTCCGGCATCAGCGCGGGCGCGCTCGTCGCCGTCCTGCTGAACCTCTTCTTCCACCATCTCGGCACCCGGAGCGGGCACACGGCTCCGGCACTCAAATCTTCCTAGGGTCCTGCCGTGCCCTCCCCCCACGACACCCCTGTGGGGGGATTCCCACCCTCCCGGAATGAAGGAAGTACCGCCATGGCAGCGCCTGCGGCAGCACCACAACGCATCGTCGTCGAGAACGCGGCGATCGCGACCGTCGACGCGAACGACACCGAGTACGCCACCGGCCATCTCGTCGTCGCCGACAACCGGATCGAGTCCCTCGGTGCCGGCAACGCCCCCGAGGGGCTGGAGAACGTGGTCCGGCGGATCGACGCCAGCGGCCACCTCGTCACGCCGGGTCTGGTCAACACGCACCACCACTTCTACCAGTGGATCACCCGCGGCCTCGCGACCGACCACAACCTCTTCGACTGGTTGGTCGCGCTCTACCCGACCTGGGCCCGCATCGACGAGCAGATGGTGCGCGTCGCCGCCCAGGGTTCGCTGGCCATGATGGCCCGCGGCGGTGTCACCACCGCCATGGACCACCACTACGTCTTTCCGCAGGGCTCCGGCGACCTGTCCGGCGCCATCATCGGCGCCGCCGCCGACATGGGCGTCCGCTTCACCCTCGCCCGCGGCTCGATGGACCGTAGCGAGAAGGACGGCGGTCTGCCGCCGGACTTCGCCGTCGAGACCACCGAGGGCGCCCTCGCCGCGACCGAGGAGACGGTGAAGAGGCACCACGACGCCTCCTTCGACGCGATGACCCAGGTCGCCGTCGCTCCCTGCTCCCCGTTCTCCATCTCCACCGAACTGCTGCGCGAGGGTGCCGCCCTCGGTCGCAGGCTCGGTGTGCGGATGCACACCCACGGCTCGGAGACCGTGGAGGAGGAGAAGTTCTGCCACGAGCTGTTCGGCATGGGCCCGACGGACTACTTCGAGTCCACCGGCTTCCTCGGCGAGGACGTGTGGATGGCGCACTGCGTCCACATGAACGACTCCGACATCGCGGCCTTCGCCCGCACCAGGACCGGTGTGGCCCACTGTCCTTCGTCCAACGCGCGTCTGGCCGCCGGCATCGCCCGCGTACCCGACATGCTCAAGGCGGGCGTGCCGGTCGGCCTCGGCGTCGACGGCACCGCGTCCAACGAGTCGGGCGAGCTCCACACCGAGCTGCGGAACGCGCTGCTGATCAACCGCCTCGGCGCCCACCGCGAGGCCGCGCTCAACGCCCGCCAGGCCCTGCGCCTCGGCACCTTCGGCGGTGCGCAGGTCCTCGGCCGCGCCGACAGCATCGGCTCCCTGGAGCCGGGCAAGCTCGCCGACTTCGTGCTCTGGAAGGTCGACGGCCTCGGCCACTCGTCGATCGCCGACCCGGTCACCGCCATCGTCCTCGGCGCCGCGGCGCCGGTCACCGCTTCCTTCGTCAACGGCAGGCAGATCGTCGAGAACGACCGTCTGCTCACCGCCGACGAGGAGCAGATCGCGCGCGACGCGCGCACGGAGGCGCAGCGCCTGGCCCGTATCGCGGCCCGGGCCTGACCCTCCCCATGGAGTCCGACCGAGGGGGACGGCCCTCGGTCGGTCGCCGTGGACCCGAGCGGGGTCCACGGCAGCCGGGCCGGGGGGTGCGCGTACGCAGAAGTCGTACGGCACCCCCCGGGACGGTGAACCCGTGTCCGCGTCCCCCACCAGGCACACCGTCCCCGCGCCGCACCCCCTCCGCCGGCGCACCGCAGCACCGCACGCACCACCCCCGCAACGAGCCGCACCTCCTGCACCCAGCACCGCATCGCACCACCTCCCTGAAACCACCGTCACCGCCGACGTGTCACCGACCGGAGGAACCGCCGTGGCCGCCAAGCCCCAGGTTCGCAATGCACAAGACGCAGGCACCGCCCCCGACGGCGCCGCCCCCGACGACGCCGGAGCCAAGCATCCGGTCGACGAGACCCTGCCCCCAGCCAAGATGATCACCAGCGGTCTGCAGCACGTGGCCGCCATGTACGCCGGGGTCGTCGCCCCGCCCCTGATCGTCGGAGCGGCCGTGGGCCTCTCCGGCACCGAACTGACGTTCCTCACGGGCGCCAGCCTCTTCACCGCCGGTCTCGCGACCTTCCTCCAGACCCTCGGCGTCTGGAAGATCGGTGCCAAGCTGCCGTTCGTCAACGGTGTCACCTTCGCCGGCGTCGCCCCGATGCTCGCGATCGTCGACACGACGAAGGACAAGGCCGACGCCCTTCCCGTGATCTTCGGCGCGATCATCGTCGCCGGACTCCTCGGCTTCATCGCCGCCCCCTGGTTCTCCCGCCTGGTGCGCTTCTTCCCGCCCGTCGTGACGGGTTCGGTGATCACGCTCATCGGCGTCTCCCTGCTCCCGGTCGCCTTCGGCTGGGCGCAAGGACCCAACCCGCAGGCCGACGACTACGGTTCGACGACCTATCTGTCGCTCGCCGGCATCACGCTGCTCATCGTTCTGCTGCTGCGCCGCTTCACCCGCGGCTTCCTCAAGCAGGTCGCCGTCCTGGTCGGCCTGGTGGTCGGCACGGTCATCGCGATCCCGTTCGGCGTGACCGACTTCAGCCCGGTCACGGAAGCCGACATCGTCGGCTTCCCGACCCCCTTCCACTTCGGTGCCCCCCAGTTCGCGCTCGCCGCGATCATCTCCATGTGCGTGGTCATGCTGGTCTCCATGACCGAGTCCACCGCGGACATGCTGGCGCTCGGCGAGATCGTCGAGCGGCCCGCCGACGAGAAGACCATCGCGGCCGGCCTGCGCGCCGACACCCTCGGCTCCGCGCTCAGCCCGCTGTTCAACGGCTTCATGTGCAGCGCCTTCGCCCAGAACATCGGCCTGGTCGCGATGACCCGCATCCGCAGCCGCTTCGTGGTCGCCTGCGGCGGCGGCTTCCTGGTCCTGATGGGCCTGTCGCCGGTGGCCGCCTCGCTGATCTCGGTCGTGCCGCGGCCGGTGCTCGGTGGTGCGGGCGTCGTCCTCTTCGGCTCGGTCGCCGCGAGCGGCATCCAGACCCTGGTCAAGGCCGGTCTGGAGAAGGACAACAACGTGCTGATCGTGGCCGTCTCGCTCGCGGTCGGCATCATCCCGATCACCAAGCCGGAGTTCTACCACGCCTTCCCCGAGACGGCGAAGATCATCCTGGACTCGGGCATCTCGACCGGCTGCGTCGCCGCGGTCGTCCTCAACGTGCTCTTCAACCACCTGGGCAGGCGCGGTGACGACGACACCGTGACCGCTCCGATGGAACCGGGCGAGGAGATCTCCGAGACCGCCGCGGCGAAGGCGGCGCACGTCCACTGAGCCGCGTCCCTCCGCCCCCGCCCGCCCCGGTACCCGCGCACGCCGCGGGGCCCGGGGCGGCGGCCGTGGTCCTGATCAACCCCAACACCTCCACGGCGACGACCCGCATGATGACCGCCCTCGCCCGCCGCGCCCTCGCGGGCACCGGCCTGCGCGTCCGCGGCGTGACGGTCCCCGAGGGCCCGTCGATGCTGACCGACCCGACGGCCCTGCGCGCCGCCGTCCCGCACGTCGTGGCGGCCGTGCACGAGGCCGTGACCGCGGGCGACTGCGCGGCCGTGATCGTCGCCGCCTTCGGCGACCCGGGGGTGCCGGAGCTGCGGGAGCGGCCGGGGGCAGGGCCCGACGACCCGACGGCCCCCGGACCGCCCAGCCCGGTCGTCCCGGTGTCCGTGGCCGCACTCGGACCCGTGCCCGCACCCGTGCCCGCACCCGGACCCGGACCCGTGCCCGGACCCGGACCCGTGCCCGGACCCGGACCCGGACCCGCACCCGCACTCGGGCCCGCACCCGCACCCTTGCTCGGACTCGGACTCGGACTCGGACTCGGACCCGTGCCCGTGCCGTTGGTCGGTATCGGCGAGGCGGCCATGGCCGAGGCGGCCGCGGGCGGCCGGCGCTTCGGCATCGCCACGACCACACCGCGCCTGGCCGACTCGATCGCCGCGCACGTCGAACGCCTCGGCCTCGGCGCCCGGTACACCGGGGCGCGCTTCACCGCCGGCGCCCCCGAACGGGTCGCCGAGCGCCCGGAGGTGCTGCTCGCGGCGCTCGAGACCGCGGTCCGCGCCTGCGTCGAACAGGACGGGGCGGAGGCGGTCGTCATCGGCGGCGGCCCGCTGGGCGAGGCCGCCGAGACGCTCCGGCGCCGACTCGCCGTCCCGGTCGTCGCCCCGATCCCGGCCGCGTGCCGCCGGATCGCCCGGTCGCTCGCCGCGCCCTGCTGACGCACCCTCACCGCTCCACCTCCATCCGGCGCCTGCACTCGTGCGCCAGGTGCGGATAGGCCGTCGCGATCGCCTCGTACACGCGCCGGCGCAGCAGGCGCTCGGCCTCGGCGCGGCCGGTGTCGCCGTACAGGCCGTCGAGGAGCGTGTCGTAGCGGGAGAGGGCGTGGCGGAGGTAACCCACCTGCCAGCGGACCATCGCCCCGGCGGCGATGCCGCCGGGGCTCCGAGCCCCCAGCAGGTGCCGGTGACGGACCGCCCGCCGTTCCAGCTCGGCGGCGGGCAGCCGGGGCACCTCGAGGGGCTCGGCGCGGATCGCGGCGAGGACCGCCCGGCGCCGACGTTCGGCGCCCACGCCGCCGGCGGCGGAGCCGCGCCCCGCGACGGCCGCGGAGCCCAGGAACTCCGGGGTCCGCTCGACCGCCTCGACCCGCGCGAGGAGATAGAGCCGGACCGGGGCGAGCGTCCACCGCCTCGGGTCGCGCCCCTGGACATCGGCCTGGCCGAGCAGCTCGCCGATCATCGCGTCGCTCCAGCCGCGCCCGCGCAGCCCTGCCACCGTCACATACGTCGTACGGTCCGTCACAGTTCCCCCTGATTCCGTTACGGAGAGTGATGGTTTCAGTGAAGCGCACGCCACTGACAACGCACCCCGCGCCCTTCTTCCGTGGCTCTCGTGACGGCTCTTCCGGTCGCCCTCTTGCCCCCGCCCCTCCCACCGTGGCATATAGGTCCAGACCTTTACGGGACGGAGGCACCCCCCATGCAACGCCCCCTCACCGCACCCCGGTTGCCCCTCGCCGCGCTCGCCCTCACCGCCGCCCTCACCGCCTGCTCCGGCACCGCCGAGGCCGCCCGGGACACCCGGGCCCCCACCGCGCCCGCCGGCGTCACCGCCACCGCCGGAAGCGCGAGCACCGTACACGTCATGTGGAGCGCCGCCGCCGACGACCGCGGCGTCACCGGCTACGCGGTCTACCGCCAGGGCCGGAAGGTGAAGGACCTCCCTGCCGGCACCCTCATGACCGACGTCACCGGACTCGCGCCCGCCACCCCCCACACCTTCACCGTCCGGGCCCGCGACGCCGCCGGAAACGTCTCGCCGGACAGCCTGGCCGTCACGGCCACCACCCCCGCCTCCACCGTCGAGGACCGCACGCCCCCGACCCGCCCCACCGCCCTGCGCGCCACCCTCGCCGGCCGCGCCGCGGCCGTCCTCGCCTGGCGGCCCGCCCGCGACGACACCCGGGTCACCGCCTACGACGTCTACCAGGCCGGCGCCCGCATCCACACCGTCCCCGGCACCGACACCACCGCCCGCCTCACCCACCTGCGCCCCGGCACCGCCTACACCTTCACCGTCCGGGCCCGCGACGCCGCCGAGAACTCCTCCCCGGACAGCGCCCCCGCCGACCTCACCACCCCCGCCGCGCCCGGCGCCCGCCCCGACACCGCCCCCACCGGCCTCACCGCCAGGGCGACCGAGGGCGCCATCACCCTCACCTGGACCCCGCCCCGCACCGGCACCCCCGTCAAGGAGCACCAGCTCCACCTGAACGGCCGCTTCGCCACCACGGTCGTCTGGGGGGCCGAACCCCCGCCGGGACCGGTCACCTACACCCTCGCGGTCCCCGCCACGCCCGGCGTCCGCTACGCCCTCACCCTGCGCGCCAGGCTCCCCGACGGCACCTGGGGCGACTTCTCCGCGCCCTGCACCGTGGTGACGGTCTGACGCGCCCCGCTGACCCCGCGTCCGGCCCCGCCCCGAACTACGCTGGGAAGCGTGGCCGAGATCGTCCTCACCAACACCGGGCTCGACGCGTTCCTGGCGGCGAGTCCCGAGTTCCGGGGCCCGGGAGCGTTCAGGGTCGCGGACGCCGTGCTGAGTCTGCTCGCGCTGCGCGGGGCGGACCGGGGGGCAGGGGTGCCGGAGCCGACGCCCGCCCTCGTCAAGCGGCTCCTCGTGGAGGACCTGCCCGCCTTCGTGGGCGCGACACCCGAGGAGCTGAGCCTGTACCCGGCGGTCCTGCGGGCCCTCGCCGAGCGGTTCGACGGCGTGCGCCGCGAGCGGGTCGAGGCGGTGATCGGGGAGTCCGTCGGCGACTTCGAGCGCGCCATGACCGACCCCGGCAACCTCACCTGGCCCCGCTGGTACGCCCAGCTGCTCCGGGCCGACGGCACCGATCCCGGCGACCCCGAGGCCGTACGGGCCTGGCTGTCCCGTCTCGACGGGCCGCCGGTGCCCGACGGAGTGCGCCGGGCGGACCTGATGGGGCGCACCGCCGTCGCCGACGTGCTCCTCGCCGAGGCCCTGACCAGGGCGTACGTACGCGATGCCGAGCATCCGCCGGCCGCCGGGCCGCTCCTCGCCGACCACGACGTCGCCCAGGGCATCGGGGCCGTCGCCGCCGCCCTCCTCGACCGGTGGACCGCGGCGGGCCTCGCCGAGGGGCTGGCGGGGGAGTACGCCCACCTCGCGCCCGGACCGGACGACTTCCCCCACCTCGTCCTCGCCGACGCCCTCCTCGACGAACACCTCGACTACTACGGCGACCCCGCCGTGCCCCTGCCCCCGCCGGAGACCGGGGCGGGCGACGCGGGCGAGGGGGCGGGCCGTCCCCCGTCCCCTGCCGGCACCCGGGATCTGGAGCGTGACGCCGACGCGCTCGCCGACGTCGTCGACGCCCTCACGGAGGACGGCGAAGGTCCCTACGGCGGCGAGGCCGCCCACCTGCTCTACACCCTCTACCAGCGCGGCTGCTCCGCCGAGTCGGTCGCCCGCAGGGCCGCCGAGTTCGAGGACTGGACGGTCGACCCGGCCCTGGAGGACGCGCCGGTGCGCGTGCCGCCGCCGGCCTCGGCCGCGTACACCACTCCGACGGCCGGCGAACTCGCCCGGCTCCTCGGCTCGCCCGGGGTCACCGACACCGACCGGGCGCGGCTCGACAAGCCGGCCCACGAGCTCGCCGCGGTCGTCGACCGGCTCGCCGCGACCGGGCTCGTCTTCCGGCGGGGTGACGCGTTCGGGCTGACCCCGCACGGCGCCACCGTGGTCCGCTATCTGCTCGCGGTGCGCCGGGTCGCGGTACCCGACGCCGCCGAGGCGGCCGCATGGGACGCCGCCACCCTCGTGGCCGCGGCCTCGGGCTGGCCGCCGGCCGTCGCGAGCCGTGTCCTGGTCGACCGGCTGCGTGCGCACGGGGACGGCGCCGAGGCGTGGACGGAGCTGCTCGACGCCTTCGGCACCGTCAACGCCGGCACCTCCGAAGCCGCCGCCACCCGCGCGCTGCTCGGCCTGGTCGACTGGACCGCCGCTCCCGCCGTCGCGTTGCGAGGCGCCCTCGCCGGGCCGGCGACCGGGGCGAGGGCGGAGGAGGCGCTGCGGGCCCGCGGGGAGCCGGTGGACCCGGTGCTGGTGCCGGCCGCCGCCCGCGCGCTGCGGGTGCTCGACGCGCTGCCGGGGAAGCGCGGGCCGCTGGAAGCCCGCCGAGCGGCCTTCGACGCGGCGGCCGCGCGCTGGCCCGGCGGTTCGGCGGCGCTGATCCGGGCGATGGCGGAGGCGGACCCGCACGAGACCGCGCGGGTCCTGGGCCCCCTCGGCATCAGCCTGCCGTGAGGTACATCCCCGAGGCGCCCGTGCCGGGCGTGTTGCGGCAGCTGAAGTTGCCGCTCGGCCGGTCGCTGACGAGGGCGAGGCAGCGGCCGAGCGCGGCCTGCCCGTAGGCGTTGGGGTGCATGTTCTCCTGGAGCGGACCCTGGGTCTGGTTCTGGTCGATCCACCGCGCCCACTCGCTCGTGCTCGCCGAGGCCGGCACCGTCGACGTGACCTGCTTGCTGGCCTTCGCGCACACCTCGCGGCCCTGCAGCATGTCGCGCAGATCCATGAACTGCGCGCCCTTGGACGTCGCGACGGCCTTCAGCCGGTTCGCGATCTGCGGGACGAGGGAGTCGCGCGCCCAGTCGGAGTCCAGGTTCCAGAAGGGGCAGCCGCCGGTGTTCGTGCGGGTCCAGCCGCTCTCGCCGTAGCGGTTGTCGGCGGCGCGGGGGATGGGGGAGGGGTAGGACTGGAGGACGATCCGGTAGTCGGAGGTGGTGTAGCCGGCGCCGGTCATCACGGCTCTGATCTCGTCGATCGCCTTGCCGACGTTGGCCATGGCCCCGTCGATCTTCGCGTCGACCGCGGCCTGCTGGTCGTCGTGGCAGTAGGAGTACCAGACGATGTAGTCGGTCGCGCAGGTGGTGATGATGTCGGCGAAGCCGAGGTCGTTGCCTCCGATCGACAGCGCGATCAGCTTCACGTCGTTCGCGGCGGCGACCGCCGCGAGCTGGTCGGCCTGCGGGGCCTCGCCCTTGTACGCGACACCGCCGTTCGCGGTGCGGAACACGTTCTTCGTCGTGGCCCCGGAGCAGGCGAGGTTGATCAGCTGGGAGGCGATGGCGCCCGCGCTCTTCACCTCGGCGGTGTCGGAGCGGTGGCAGCCGTTGGCCTCGGAGGTGCCGTAGACGCGGCTCGGGTCGTAACCGCTGCCGGTCCAGGCGCGGTCGGTGCCGTTGCGGCTGCCGCTGGTGGTCAGGCTGTTGCCCTGCCAGCGGCCGGCCTCGCCGGAGATGTAGCTGTCGCCCATGGTGACGGCGGCGGTGGGGCCGGATCCGGCCGAGGCCGCGGCGGGGGACGGGGCCAGGGAGACGATTCCGGCGGCGACGCACAGGGCGAGCAGTCCGCGCAGGGCGCGGTGCGGAGACGAAGACATGGCTGTGCTCCTGCGGGGTGCGGTACGCGAGGTACGCAACGACGTGGGGGACAGCCGCCGGCCGGTGGCATGGCGGAATCTGACACGTCCCGGCTTGTTACCGCTAGGTAGCGGCGTATTGCGGTTCCGTCACGTGACTTGTGAAACACCATGGATCGAAAACCGTCACGCACTACGGCAAACAGCGAAAAGGCCCCGCCCCCGGTGCTGTGCGAACACCGGGGGCGGGGCCTGTCTGCGGGCCGGGCGGCTGCTGTGCGGTCAGCCGACCAGCTGGTCGTACGCGGGGAGGGTCAGGAAGTCCGCGTAATCGGCGTCGAGGGAGACGTGCAGCAGGAGGTCGTGCGCCTGCTGCCACTTTCCGGCCGCGAAGGCCGCGTCGCCGATCTCCTCACGGATGGCGGCCAGCTCCTCGGCGGCCACCGTGCGGGCGAGCTCGGGGGTCGCGCGCACGGTCTCGCCGTCGTGCTCGAACTCGACGCCCGCGTTGATCCACTGCCAGATCTGCGAGCGTGAGATCTCTGCCGTGGCCGCGTCCTCCATCAGGTTGAAGATGGCGACGGCGCCCAGGCCGCGCAGCCACGCCTCGATGTAGCGGATGCCGACCTGGACCGCGTTGCGCAGGCCCTCGTAGGTCGGCTGGGCGTCGAGGGAGGCGATGTCGATCAGCTCGGGGCCGGCGACGTGCACGTCCTCGCGGAGCCGGTCCTTCTGGTTCGGCTTGTCGCCGAGGACCGCGTCGAAGGAGGCCATCGCGATCGGCACCAGGTCGGGGTGGGCGACCCAGGAACCGTCGAAGCCGTCGCCGGCCTCGCGGTCCTTGTCGGCCTTGACCTTCTCGAAGGCGACCTTGTTGACCTCGGCGTCCTTGCGGGACGGGATGAAGGCCGCCATGCCGCCGATCGCGTGCGCGCCGCGCTTGTGGCAGGTGCGGACGAGGAGTTCGGTGTACGCGCGCATGAACGGGGCCGTCATCGTGACCGCGTTGCGGTCCGGCAGGACGAACTTGGCGCCGCCGTCACGGAAGTTCTTGACGATGGAGAACAGGTAGTCCCAGCGGCCGGCGTTCAACCCGGCGGCGTGGTCGCGGAGTTCGTAGAGGATCTCCTCCATCTCGTACGCGGCCGTGATGGTCTCGATGAGCACCGTGGCGCGGACGGTGCCCTGCGGGATGCCGACGTGGTCCTGGGCGAAGACGAAGATCTCGTTCCAGAGGCGGGCCTCCAGGTGCGACTCGGTCTTCGGCAGGTAGAAGAACGGGCCCTTGCCGAGGTCGATCAGCCGCTGGGCGTTGTGGAAGAAGTAGAGACCGAAGTCGACCAGCGCGCCCGGGACCGGGCGCCCGTCGACGGTCAGGTGACGCTCCTCCAGGTGCCAGCCGCGCGGGCGCATGACCACCGTGGCGAGCTGGTCGGCCGGCTTGAGGGCGTAGGACTTGCCCGACCGCGGGTCCGTGAAGTCGATGTTCCGCGTGTAGGCGTCGATCAGGTTGACCTGGCCGAGGACCACGTTCTCCCACGTGGGCGCCGAGGCGTCCTCGAAGTCCGCCAGCCAGACCTTCGCGCCCGAGTTCAGCGCGTTGATCGTCATCTTGCGGTCGGTCGGGCCGGTGATCTCCACGCGCCGGTCGTTCAGCGCCGCCGGAGCGGGCGCGACCTTCCAGGAGTCGTCGGCGCGGATCGCCGCGGTCTCCGGGAGGAAGTCCAGAGTGGACGTACGGGCGATCTCGGCGCGGCGCTCGGCGCGGCGGGCGAGCAGCTCGTCCCGGCGCGGGGTGAACCGACGGTGCAGCTCCGCCACGAAGGCGAGGGCCGCGTCGGTGAGCACCTCCTCCTGGCGCGGCAGGGGCTCGGCTTCGACGACGACCAGGGAGGACGGCGCTGGTGCGGACATGAACTGTCACTTCCTTCAGCGGACTTCACGGGCGGTGCCTGCCGGCCGCCGGGCGTCGTCATGTGGCACGCCGTGCCACAGGCGCCGGGATACGGCCGGGAGCGCCGTCACGGGAGTTCAGGCGCTTCTGAACAGTGGATACTAGTTTCCTCATGGTGGAAGTTCAATGGTTTGTTGATGTCGAGATTCTTTGGGTCGACACAACGTGGCGCTGGGTGCCACCACCTTCACTCCAGGTGCACCAGGTCCGCCTCGGTGTCGATGTCGTAGGGCTCGGCCACATCCGAACAGTCCACGAGCGTGATCGCATCCCGATGCGCCTCCAGGTAATCCCGTGCGCCCCGGTCGCCGACCGCCTCCGCCGCGATCCCCGCCCAGCGCTCCGCACCGAACAGCACCGGATGCCCGCGCCTCCCTCTGTACGAGGCGGCCGCGAGCGTGTCGTGCGAGCGGTACGCCGCACCCACCCGGGCCACCGCCTGCGGGCCGATCCCCGGCTGGTCGACCAGGGACACCAGGGCCGCGTCCACCGGCGGGGCGGCGGCTCTGAGGGACGCGAGCCCGACCCGTAGCGAGGAGCCCATGCCCTCGGCCCAGTCCGGGTTGTCCACGAGGACGCAGCCGGGCAGCCGTGCCTCCGCCCGCACCCGCTCGGCCGCCGCGCCGAGCACCACGTGCACCACTTCGCAGCCGCCCTCGCGCAGCACCCGTACCGCGTGCTCGACGAGCGGACGGCCGCGGTGGGCGAGCAGGGCCTTGGGGCGTCCACCGAGCCGCCGGCCGCCGCCCGCGGCCAGCAGCAGGCCCGCCACGAGGGGTTCTTCCGTCTCACGCGTCATGGGGACTGCATACCGCATCAGGGCCGCGCCACACGGATGCCTGAAATCGCGTCCGCCCGCTGGCGCGCCGGGCGCGCGAAGGAGTTAACTGACCCGCGACCCCGGACGCCTGACCGCCGCCCGACGGGTCGGCACAAGGACGTGCGGAGGGGGCGGGGAGCCCCCTGGGGGGAGAGCCGTGTTGCGAGGCGTGGGGCAGAGGCGAGTGACCGCTGACGGCGTGGACCCGAGGGTGGCCGAGCTGCGCGCCGCCGTGTCCCGGCTCAGGCGCGAACTGGCCGGACACCGACGGGAGTTCGCCGACCGGGGGATCGCCGAGGACGAGCTCGCCGCGCTCGACGCGATGGCGACGAGCGGCGCCCCGGAAGTCTGGCGGCTGCGCCGGTCCCTGCTCCTCGTCGCGGGTGCCCTCGGCTCCGTCAGCGCCCTCGCCGAGGGCCTCACGGGCGTCCGCCGGGCCGTCGAGCTCTTCGGCCCTGCGACGCCCGCGCAGCCCGACCGGGACGGGCAGCCCGAGGACTGAGACGGCACGCCGCCGCCCGAGCGGGCGGCCCCGCGGGCCGGGCGGACGGCCCTCGGCCCGCGGTCCCGGCACCCACCAGGGCCGAGCCGGCACTCCCGAGACCTCAGCCGGTACGCCGAGACCTGACCTGGCACCCCGCGGCCGAGCCGCCACGCCCGAGACCTGCGCCGGCGCCCCGCGGCCGAGCCCGCACCCCCGAGAACTGCGCAGGTACCCCTGCGGCCGAGCCGCCACCCCCCGCGACCTGAGCAGGCATCCCGCGGCCGAGCCGCCACCCCCGCGGCCGAATCGGCACCCCGCGGCCGAGCCGCCACCCCCGAGAACTGCGCCGGCCCCCGCCCCCGAGGCAGCACCCCGAGACCTGCGCCGGCACACCAGGAGAACTGCGCCGGCACCCCGTCCTGAGCCGGCACCCCCGTGGCTGGGCGGGTCGGGGGAGGCGCCCGCGAAGCCCCGCGTTCAGATACCCGGGAGGGGGGTGTGGGGAGATCCCCGAGCAGGATCGCCCCCGGCCCGGGGGTCCGTCCGGGACCCGCCGTAGGGACCGGCCGGTACCCCGGAGGGGTCCATCGGTCCCTGAGCGGGACGGCGACCTTGCTGGGAAACTGCTGAGGGGAGAGGGACTGCCCCGGCATCCGATCGGAGGGTGGTGGCGAGCGTGGCGGCACTGCGCGGTGACCCCCCGCGAAGACCCGTCGTCCCCGGCGTCGACCCGCTGGGAGACCCCTTCCTGCGGACCCGCTTCGCCCCGCCGGCGCTGCCCGCCACGTTCCTGCGGCGCGCGCGGCTGGCCGAGCACCTCGGGCAGGCGCCGCGGACCCCGCTGACGGTGGTCGAAGGGTGCGCCGGTGCGGGCAAGACCCTGCTCGTCGCCGACTGGGCCGCCCACCTCCCGCAGCCGGTCGCCTGGCTCACCCTCGACGCGGCGATCCAGGGCCCCGGCATGTTCTGGGCCCACTTCCTCCAGGCCCTGCGCGCCGCCGGGGCGCCGATGCCCTCCTCGATCGGTTCACCCGCCCGGGCGAGCCAGGTCGACCACACGCTGCTGTCCCGGCTCGCCGCGGAGCTCGGCGCCCGCGACCGGCCCGTGACCGTGGTGATCGACGAGTTCGACCGGGTGACCGCACCGGAGATCGCGCGGCAGCTGGAGTTCGTCCTGCGCCACGGCGGCCCCGGACTCCGCCTCGTCCTGGTCACCCGCACCGAGCCGCTCCTCCCCCTGCACCGCTACCGGGTGACCGACGAGATCACCGAGATCCGGGCCGCCGAGCTGGCCTTCACCGCCGAGGAGGCGGTCACCCTCCTGGAGCGGCACGGCCTCGACCTGTCGGTCGCGGCGGCCGGGGCGCTGGTCGAGCGCACCCGGGGGTGGGCGGCGGGCCTCCGGCTGTGCGCGCTGGCCGCCCGGCTGAGCCCCGATCCGGAGATCTACCTGAAGGAGTTCGAGGCGGGCCGGAGCACCATCGCCGACTTCCTGCTCGCCGAGGTGCTGGAACGGCAGCCGCCCCGGACCCAGGACCTGCTGCTCCGGGTCAGCGTGCTGGACCGGTTCCGCCCCGACCTCGCGGACGAGCTGACCGGTCGGAACGACGCCGCGCCGATCCTGGCCGGACTGCTGCGCGACAACGCCTTCGTCGAGGACTTCGGGCAGGGCTGGTACCGGCTCCATCCGCTGTTCCGGGAGATCCTCCTGGCCCACCTGCGCCGGCGCTCTCCCGGCCTGGAGCGCCAGCTGCACCGGCGGGCCGCCCGATGGCTGCGCGACTCCGGGGCACTGCCGGAGACGCTGGCCCACGGCGCGGCCGCGGGGGACTGGCCCTTCGTCGCCGGGACCCTGGTCGACGGGCTGGCCATCGGGCAGCTGTTCGCGGGCCCTCGTGCGGACGAGCTGGCCGAGCTGGTCGCCGGCCTGGAGACACCGCTGGAGGCGGCGATCGGTACGTCGACGCCGAGCCCGGCCACGGACCTCGTGCGCGCCGCGCGCCACCTGTCCCGGCACGAGCTCGAACGGGGCCTGGCCCACCTCCACCACGCCGAGGAGCGGCTGGCCTCGGACACCGATCGCGACGTCACGGCGGCCCGGCTCGGCTGCGCGCTGCTGCAGGCGTTGGCGGGCCGGCTCACCGGGGCCCCGCACCGTGCGGAGGAGGCCGCCCGGGCCGCCTCGGAACTGCTGGGGTCGGTGCCGCCCGCGCTGCTCGACGCGCACCCCGAGCTCGTCGCCCTGCTCCGTACCCACCTGGGCTCGTCCCGGCTGTGGGCCGGACGTCTCGACGAGGCGCGGGCCGCCCTCGCCGAGGTCACCCGCGGACCCGGCGACCCGTCCACGGCACTGCCGAGGAGGGACTCCCTGGAACAGCTCGCGCTCATCGACTACCTCACCGGGTGGCCGGGCAGGGCCCAGCGCAGGATCGACGCGGCGACGGCGGAGACGGAGCGGTTCGGCCTGCCCTCGCCGGCCGGCCCCGGACTGGGACCGCCGGTTCTCGCCGCGGTGGCGGTCGAGCGGGACGATATGGCCCGTGCCGAGGCCCTGCTCGCCCGGCTGCCCGACGCGCCGGCGCCGGACCCGGTGACGGCCGCGGCCCGCCGGCTCGCCACCACCCGGCTGCTCCTGGCACAGGGGCGCACCCGCGCCGCCCTGGCCGCCGCGGAACAGGACATCACCGCCGCCGAAGGCTCCCCGTGGGCCCAGGGCCAGGCCGCCCTGGTCGCCTCCGCCGTCCACCTGGCCGCAGGCCGCGCGGAGGCCGCCGCCGAGGTCCTTCGGGACGCGGCCGCGGACCAGCCGATGTGCCGCGTCGCCGCGGCGCGGGCGCACCTCGCGGCCGGCGACCGGAACGCGGCCCTCCTCCTGCTCGAGGACCTCCCGGGCCACCCGCGCGTCGGCCCGGCCGTGACCGTACGCGCCGCGTTGCTGCGGGCCCGCGCCGCCCGCCAGGCGGGCGACCTCGCCGCCGTGCACAGGCTGCTCGACCGGGCGCTCAGGGATGCCGGGCCCGAGGAGCTGCGGCGTCCCTTCCTGGAGGCCGGGTCCTGGATCGGCCCGTTCCTCACGGCGGCGCCCCTGCGGGCACTGGCGGCCGGCTGGCTCGTGCCCGCGACCGGGCCGCACGCCGCCGCCGGGCCGCACGGCGCCGCGACCGCGCCGCACCGGGCCGCGACCGCACCCGGCGGCACCGCGAGCGGGCCTCACGCCCCCGCCGCCGGACCGCACGGTCCCGTCGCCGGGCCGCAGCACGGCCCCGCCGCCGGACCGCACGGCCCCGCGACGGGTCCCGACGTCGGGGCCGGGCCCCTGGTGGAGGCGCTCAGCGAACGGGAGCGCGAGGTGCTGCGGCTGCTCGCCCGGATGATGTCGACCGAGGACATCGCCGCCGACCTCTATCTGTCGGTCAACACCGTGAAGACCCACCTCAAGAGCGTCTACCGGAAGCTGGCGGTCCACCGGCGCAACGACGCCGTGCGCCGGGCCCGCGACCTGGGTCTGCTGTGACCCCCGCTCACCCGCGACGGGTGAGGCGACCGACCCCCGATTCGGATGCGATGGCATCGGCGGGCCCTCGCCCGCGCCGTGACGGCGACCCGGCTGCCCGGCACGACCCGGTGAGGTGGTCACGGTGAGACGATGGGGTGCTCTGATCGTCCTGGGAACGGCCCAGTTCCTGATGGTGCTCGACACCGCCGTCATGAACGTCTCCATCAGCCAGCTGGTCGAGGACTTCGACACCGAGGTGACCGCGATCCAGGCCGTCATCACCCTGTACGCCCTGGTCATGGCCGCCTTCATGATCATCGGTGGCCGGATCGGGGACATCCTGGGGCGCCGCCGCGTCTTCCTGATCGGCATGTGCGTCTACGGCACGGGATCGGCCCTGACCGCCGTGTCGCCCACCCTGTGGGTCCTGGCGCTCGGCTGGTCGATCATCGAAGGGCTCGGCGCCGCCCTGGTGCTGCCGTCCATGGCGGCCCTCGTCGCCGAGTCGTACCGGGGACGGGACCGGTCCGTCGCCTACGGCGTCATCGGGGGCCTCGCCGGCGCGGGCATCGCGGTGGGCCCGCTGCTGGGCGGCTGGGTGACGACGTACCTCACCTGGCGCCTGGTCTTCGCCGGCGAGGTCGTGGTGGTCCTCGCGGTACTGCTCTTCCGGCGGGCGATCACGGAACAGCCCAGGACGGGCCGGCGCCCCGCCCTGGACCCCGTCGGCGCCGTCCTGTCCGCCGCCGGCCTGGGCATCGGCGTCCTCGGCGTGCTGCAGAGCACGACCTGGGGATGGGTGGCGCCGCGCGACCCCCCCTTCACGGTGCTCGGCTTCGCACCCACCCTGTTCGTGGTCGCGGCCGGAGTGGGCCTCCTCTACGCCTTCCAGGCCTGGGAGCGGCACCGGGAGGCGCGCGGAGAGGACCCCTTGGTCCACCTGGCCCTGTTCCGCAGACCCGTGCTGAGGTCCGGGCTGATGACCCTCGTGAGCCAGAACCTCATCCTGCTGGGACTGTTCTTCACCATTCCGCTGTACCTGCAGGTGGTGCAGGGCTTCGACGCCTTCCAGACGGGACTGCGGCTGCTGCCGGTGTCCGTCACCATGCTCGTCGCCTCCCTGGGCGGGGCCGGCCTCGGGCGCCGGGTGGGACCGCGCCGGGTCGTGCGGGCGGCTCTGGTCGTGCTGGCGGCCTCGATCGCCTGGCTGCTCGGCACGATCCGGCCGGAGATCGACGACGCCCAGTTCTTCGGGGCCATGGCGCTCCTCGGCCTGGGCATGGGACTGCTCGCCTCGCAGCTCGGCAACGTCGTCCAGTCCACCGCCGGGGAGCAGGAGCGCAGCGAGGTCGGCGGGCTGCAGTTCACCGCCCAGAACCTGGGATCCTCGCTGGGCACGGCCCTGATCGGGTCGATCCTGATCGGCGCTCTGACCCAGGCCTTCACCACGCAGGTCGAGCAGAATCCGCGCCTGTCCGAAGAGGCCCGCCGGCAGACGAGCATCGCCCTGGAATCGGGCGTCAGCTTCGTCTCCACCGACCAGGTCCACTCGGCGGCGGAGCAGGCCGGACTGCCCCCGGGCGAGGTGGACGCCGTCACGGAGTCCTACGCCACGGCCCAGCTCAACGGCCTGAAGGCGGCCATCTTCGCGACCGGCGGCATCACGCTGGCGAGCTTCCTGGTGACGCGCCACCTGCCCACCGCGAGCCCGGGCACGGCCGTCGGCACGGGTGGGGCGACCCCGACCCCGCCCCCCGGCCCCCCGAACCCGACCGTCCCGCCGTCGGCACCGCCGAAGCGGCGGGCCCGACACCCCAGGAGGCCGTGATGCCCGGAGGCGGACAGCTGGGTCACCCCCGCAGGGTGAGGCCGACGGGGGTCCCCGCGGCGGACCATCACAGCATGCAGTACGAGATCCGCGTCGACGGGCACATGTCGGAGACGCTGGTCAGCGCCTTTCCTGAGCTGGAACACGTGGTGATCTCCGGCCAGACGGTGCTGTACGGCCCGGTCGTGGACGAGGCGCACCTCTACGGACTGCTGGCCCGCTTCCAGTCGCTCGGGCTCCACGTGGTGGAGCTGCGGCGTCTACCGGACTGACGGTGCCCGGAGCCCGTGACCGCCCCCAACCCTGTGCGCCCACGCTCACCCGCGGCGGGTGAGGCCTTCCCGTACGAGGGCCGCGCACGCTGAAGGAAGCCCGGAACGGCAACCGGGCCCGACCCGGAACGGAGCAGAGAGATGGGCACCTATCTCGCCTACGACTATCCGCTGCTGAGCGCCTTCTGGACCATGCTGTGGTTCTTCCTGTGGATCCTGTGGTTCATCCTGCTCTTCCGGATCATCGGCGACATCTTCCGCGACGACAGCCTGGGCGGCTGGGGCAAGGCCGGCTGGCTGATCTTCGTCATCATCCTGCCCTTCCTCGGCGTGCTCATCTACGTCATCGCGCGGGGCAAGTCCATGGGCCACCGCGAGATCTCGCACGCGCGCAAGCAGCAGGAGCAGTTCGACGCCTACATCCGCGAGACCGCGGGCGAGAGCGGTCGGACCAGCAGCGCCGACGAACTGTCCAGGCTCTCCGAGCTCCGGGCGCGCGGTGACATCACCGACGAGGAGTTCCGCCGGGCCAAGGAGCTCGTCCTCAGCCACGGCGGCCCGTCCGCGGACGCCGGCACCGGAGCCGCCTCCCGTCCGTGACGCGGGAGGACAGGGAAAGGAAAACCGAGATGACCGCCACACACACCCCCGGGACGCACTCGACCAGGTCCGCCTGGGCCGAGGGACTGACCGCCTTCGCCGCCGTCATGCTGGCCCTCGCGGGACTGCTCGGCATCTTCCGCGGCATCATGGCGATCGCCGAGGACGAGGTGTTCCTCACCACGCCCAACTACGTCTTCCAGTGGGACCTGACCGGGTGGGGCTGGATACACCTCATCCTGGGCGCGGTAGCCGTGCTCATCAGCTTCGGACTGTTCCGTGAGGCGACCTGGGCACGGATCTGCGGCGTGGGCATCGCCGGGCTCGTCATCATCGCCAACTTCCTCTCACTGCCGTACTACCCGGTGTGGTCCGTCATCGTGATCGCCATGTCCGGATTCGTCATCTGGGCCCTGTGCGTCCACCGGAAGGCCGACGTGGCGTGAAGGAACATCGCCCCGGCCCCGGCCCCGGCCCCGGCCCCGGCCCCGGCCCCGGCCCCGGCCCCGGCCCCGGCCCCGGCCCCGGCCCCGGCCCCGGCCCCGGCCCCGGCCCC
>NZ_JBFAXU010000011.1:0-66635 GCF_040680975.1 Streptomyces sp. NPDC051921 | reverse complement strand
CCGGCCGCCGGGCAGTCTGCAGGAGGCAGCCGTGAAGGATCTGAAGTTCGAGCAGAAGCGCTCGCTGACCCGCGACGAGGCCGCGGACCTGCTGGCGGAGCTGGCCGAGGCGTTCCGCGAGGGCGGTGAGGCCGAGCTCTCGCTGGGCGACGTGGAGCTGAGCATGCGGGTTCCCGACGAGTTCCGCACCGAGGTCGAGCTCGAGGTCGGCGACGGCGAGATCGAGCTGGAGATCGAGCTGAAATGGCGGACGGGCGGCGGGCGGGGCACGCGCCCCGCCTCCGCGCGGACGGCCGCCGAGCCCGAGGCGGCAGCCCCGCCCGGGACCGCCGAGGACGCGCCGGCCCAGGAGGGCGGGTCGTCCGCGCCGTCGGCCGAGCCGTCCGCGGGCACCCGGAGCCGGAAGGCCACGCCGCCCGCGAAGGCGAAGCGGACCCCTGCGAAGCGGACCCCCGCCAAGCAGTCCGCGGGCAAGCGGACCTCCGCGAAGCGGACCTCCGCCAAGCCGTCGTGAGCCGACCGCCCGGCGGCCGGTCCGGTCCGTTCTAGCGCCGGATCAGCCGCCGGGCGGTGGCCGCGGCCACCGCCGCCGTGCGCGACTCGACGCCGAGCTTGGCGAAGATGTGCACCAGGTGGGACTTCACCGTCGCCTGGCTCAGGAAGAGGGCCTTGCTGATCTGCTGGTTCGACAGGCCCTCGCCCACCAGCTGGAGGACCTCCAGCTCCCGCTTGGTCAGCGCCTCCGCCGGGGTGCGCATCCGGTCCATCAGGCGGTGCGCCACCGCCGGGGCGAGCGCCGACTGACCGGCCGCCGCCGTACGGACCGCCGCCGCGAGCTCCTCCGGCGGGGCGTCCTTCAGCAGGTAACCAGAGGCGCCGGCCTCCACCGCGGCGAGGATGTCCGCGTCCGTGTCGTACGTGGTCAGGACGAGCACCCGCGGCCCGCCCGCCACCGCGGTGATCGCCGCGGTCGCCTCCGAGCCGTGCATCCCGGCACCGAACTGGAGGTCCATGAGGACCACGTCGACGCCCCCGGCAGCGGCCAGTTCGACGGCCCGCTCGGCCGTCGCCGCCTCCGCGACCACGGCGAAGTCCGGCTCGGTGTCGAGGACGGCGCGGAGCCCGGCCCGTACCACCGGGTGGTCGTCGGCGAGCAGCAGTCGGATGGTCATGCGTCGGACTCCAGCGGACGGGACGAGGACGAGGGGGAGCGGGCGGGCGAGCGGGCGGACGAGTGGGCGGACGAGCGGGAGGGGGAGTTCGAGGACGAGCGGGACGGCGCGAGGGGCAGCGGGAGCGAGACGGCCACGGCGGTGCCCTGGCCCGGCGCCGACTCCACGGTGAACGTGCCGCCCAGCGACTCGGCCCGCGAGCGCATCGCCGGCAGCCCGAATCCGCCCACCGACGAGGCACGTACGGCCCGGGGGTCGAAGCCCTCGCCGTCGTCCACCACGTCCAGGGTCACCGAGCCGCCCATGAACGACAGGGTGATCTCCGCCCGGGAGGCCGAGGCGTGGCGGACGGTGTTCGCGAGCGCCGACTGGGCGATCCGCAGCAGCGCCACCTCGTACGGGGTGGGCAGCTCGGCCGGCGTCCCGCTCACCGAGAACCGCACGCGCGGACCGTCCGGGCCCGCCGTCCCGCACAGCCGTTCCAGGGCGCCGGCGAGCGAGCCGTGCTCCAGATCGGGCGGGGTCAGGGCACGGACGAAACGCCGGGCCTCCGCCAGGTTGTCCTGCGCGGCCCGCCGGGCCGCCTCGATGTGCCCGGCGGCCGGCGAGCCCTCGGGCAGCGCCCGCTCGGCGGCCCGCAGCAGCAGCTGGATCGAGGAGAGCCCCTGCGCGAGCGTGTCGTGGATCTCCCGGGCGAGCCGCTCCCGCTCGGCGAGCGTCCCCGCGTGCCGTTCCGCCGCCGCGAGCTCGGCCCGCGTGGAGATCAGCTCCTCGATCAGCCGACGGCGCCGCTCGCTCTCGCGGTACAGCGCCTGGTAGCCGAGCACGGTCGCCACGGCGACGGCCGCGCCCAGCAGCGGCCCGATGAAGACGCCGGGATTGAGCGCGGCGCCGTGCCGTACGTACGAGAGGATCGCCGCGCAGGCCGTGAGCGCCACGGCCGGCAGCGACCAGCGCACCGGCAGCAGGTGCAGTTGGAGGAAGTAGAGCGGGAACGCGATCCACAGCCCCTCGGGCGTCACCCAGAGCAGCACCAGCCAGGACAGACAGAGGGCCCCGAGCCACACGCCGGCCGCCCGCTGCGACTCCCGCACGGAGGGCAGCAGCGAGCCTGCGGCGTAGACCGCGCCGGTGACACCCGCCGCCGCGATCCCCGCCGCGGTGTGCGAGCGCAGCGCCGCCAGGACCAGCAGGCCCGCCATCAGGAGGTGCAGGCACAGGCGCAGCGCGCGCAGGGCGGGGGTGAGGGAACGGGGATCCATGATGGATCCAGGGTAGGCGGGGCCGCGGGCCGGACCGGACAATCCGGACTCAACCGAAAGTTTGATTGCGGAGCCATCCGTGGCGCGATGCCCGCGACCGCACCCGCCGAGCAGTCTTGGTGCCATGTTCGTGGCATGGAGAGACCTGAGATTCGCCAAGGGGCGATTCACGTTGATGGGTACGGTGATCGTGCTGATCACCCTGCTCGTCGGACTGCTGTCGGGGCTGACCGCCGGGCTCGCGCGGGAGAACATCTCCGCGATCACCGGCCTTCCGGCGGACCGACTGGCCTTCGCGGCCCCGCCCGACGGACAGTCGGTCTCCTTCACCAACTCGACCGTCACCGAGTCCGACTGGGCCGCCTGGGCCGGCCGCCCGGGTGTGACGCGGGCCGAGCCGCTCGGCATCCGCACCCTCAACGCGAGCGCGGGCGACCGCACCGCCGCGCTCTCCGCGTTCGGCACGGAGCAGGGCGCCGGCCTCGCGCCGGAGAGCGGCAGGCTCGGTCCCGGCAAGGCCGTCCTGTCCGAGTCGGCCGCGAAGGAGCTGGACGTCACCGCCGGCGACGCCGTGCGCCTCGGCTCGCTGGAGGCCACGGTCGTCGCGGTCGCCGGCGACGCCTCGTACAGCCACACCCCCGTCGTCTGGACCTCCCTCGACGACTGGCAGAAGTTCGGTCACAGCGGCACCTCGCCCGAGGAGCAGGCCACCGTCATCGCCCTCTCCGGCTCCGGCGCGGACTGGGCGGCCGGCGACGGGGCCCTCGGCACGGCCTCGAAGACGATCGACGAGGCGCTCGGCGCCATAGGGTCCTACCAGGCCGAGAACGGCTCCCTCCAGTTGATGCGCGGCTTCCTCTTCGCCATTTCCGCGCTCGTCATAGGAGCCTTCTTCACCGTCTGGACCATCCAGCGCAGCGCCGACGTCGCCGTCCTGAAGGCGCTCGGTGCCTCCACCCCGTACCTCCTGAAGGACGCCCTCGGGCAGGCCGTGGTGATGCTCGGTGCGGGCACCCTGCTCGGCACCGGTCTCGCCTCCGGCATCGGCGCGCTGATCAGCGGCGGCGACGTGCCCTTCGTGCTCCAGCCGCTGACCGTGCTCGGCCCGGCCGCCGTGATGATCGTCCTCGGTGTGCTCGGCGCGGCCCTGTCCATCCGGCGGATCACCGCCGTCGACCCCCTGACCGCGCTGGGGAGCGCCCGATGACCTCGACGACCCCGATGACCTCGACGACCCCGTCGGCTCCGGCCGATCTCGTCCTCGACGACGTGACCCTCACCTACCCGGACGGTGACGGCCGGCTCACCGCCCTCGACGCGGTCTCGCTCACCGTTCCCGCCGGCACTCTCACCGCCGTCGTCGGCCCCTCCGGCTCCGGTAAGTCCAGCCTCCTCGCGGTGGCGGCGACCCTGGTGACCCCGGACAGCGGCCGGGTCGTGGTGGCCGGCACCGACACCGCACCGCTCGCCCCGGCCGACAAGGCGCGGCTGCGGCGCGAGCGGATCGGCATCGTCTTCCAGCAGCCCAACCTGCTGCCCTCGCTCACCGCCCTCGAACAGCTCCAGGTGATGTCGCACCTGTCCGGCCGGAAGAGCCGTGCGGTCCGCGAGCGGGCCCTGGAGCTGCTCGACGCGGTGGGCCTCGCCGAGCAGGCGCACCGGCGCCCGCACCAGCTGTCCGGCGGCCAGCGTCAGCGGATCAACATCGCGCGGGCCCTGATGAACGAACCGTCCGTCCTCCTCGTCGACGAGCCGACCAGTGCCCTGGACCACGAGCGCGGCGCGGCGGTCATGGACCTGCTCGCCGGCCTGACGGCGGAACGGGGCACGGCGACGGTGCTGGTCACGCACGACCGGACGCATCTGGGACGGGCGAACCGGGTGGCGACGGTGACGGACGGGCGGCTGTCGGAGGACCTGCTCGTCCAGAGGTAGAACGCTGTCGGAGGACCTGCTCGTCCAGGAGGAGGACGGAGGACGGAGGCCCCTGCCGGTCCGGAACATGAGTCGAGCGTGCGACGGCCCTGGCCGTCGCACGCTCGACGCGCTTGCGTACCCGTCTCAGCCCTGTCCGTTGCCCGCCGTGTTCGCCAGGGCCGCCGACAGTTCCTCGGCGACCTGGTGGAGGATCGGGACGATGCGCTCGGTCGCCGCCTCCGTCACGCGGCCCGCCGGGCCGGAGATCGAGATCGCCGCCGCGGTGGGGGAGTTCGGGACGGGGACCGCGAGGCAGCGGACCCCTATCTCCTGCTCGTTGTCGTCGACCGCGTAACCGGTCTCGCGCACCATCTCCAGCGCGTCCAGGAAGCCCTCGGGCGTGGTGATGGTCTTCTCGGTGGCGGCGGGCATCCCGGTACGGGACAGCAGCGCGCGCACCTCCTCGGCCGGGGTGTTCGCGAGCAGCGCCTTGCCGACGCCGGTGGAGTGCGGCAGCACCCGGCGGCCGACCTCGGTGAACATGCGCATCGAGTGCTTGGACGGCACCTGGGCGACGTACACGATCTCGTCGCCGTCGAGCAGTGCCATGTTCGCGGTCTCGCCGGTCTCCTCGACGAGCCGGGCCAGGTACGGCCGGGCCCAGGTGCCGAGCAGCCGGGAGGCGGACTCGCCGAGCCGGATCAGACGGGGGCCGAGCGCGTACCGGCGGTTGGGCTGCTGGCGGACGTAGCCGCAGGCCACCAGCGTGCGCATGAGGCGGTGGATGGTGGGCAGCGGCAGCCCGCTGCTGGCGGAGAGCTCGCTCAGCCCGACCTCGCCGCCCGCGTCGGCCATCCGCTCCAGGAGGTCGAAGGCACGCTCGAGGGACTGGACGCCACCGCTGGCGGCGGCGGGCTTGGCGGCGTCGGTGGTGCTGGCGCTGGACGTCGGCACGGCAACGGTCCTTTCGGGGCAGGCGGGCAAGGCTGCAGCCTACCGGGCGGTGAGGCCGGGCACACGGCCCAGGCCCCGGCGTCCGCGCCGGTCAGGGGGTGTTTGTCCGATGTCGGCGGCTGCCCGGAGCAGTCCTGGTCGGCCCCGCATGTGCGGAGCTACGTTCTACTGTACGAAATTCTCATTCCACTTCATGGAAACATCCAACTGGCCCTCGCGCTCGTCGGGCGACCGGGGCGATTCTGAAAAGTGTGCCCTTGACGACATGTCGTCCCGGCCGCAGACTCCTTCAACAGTTCGTTGAATTTTCTGGTTCGCTGAAGAAGCTCGTGGAAGAAGAGGGGTACGGGTGGACGTCAACCTGGTCCTGCGCTCGACGCGCGTCATCACCCCCGAGGGAACCCGCGCGGCGTCGATCGCCGTCTCCGGCGGGACGATCGCGGCCGTGCTGCCGTACGACGCCGAGGTACCGGCCGGTGCCCGGCTGGAGGACGTCGGTGACGACGTCGTCCTGCCCGGTCTCGTCGACACCCACGTCCATGTGAACGACCCCGGCCGCACCGAGTGGGAGGGCTTCTGGACCGCCACGCGCGCCGCGGCCGCCGGTGGCATCACCACCCTGCTCGACATGCCGCTCAACTCGCTGCCGCCCACCACCACGGTCGAGAACCTGCGGATCAAGCAGGACGTCGCCCGCGCCAAGGCGCACATCGACACCGGCTTCTGGGGCGGCGCGCTCCCCGACAACGTCAAGGACCTGCGTCCGCTGCACGACGCCGGCGTGTTCGGCTTCAAGTGCTTCCTGTCGCCCTCCGGCGTCGACGAGTTCCCGCAGCTCGACCAGGACCAGCTGGCCGCCTCGCTCGCCGAGATCGCCGGTTTCGACGGACTGATGATCGTCCACGCCGAGGACCCGCACGAGCTCGCCGCGGCGCCCCAGAAGTCCGGCGGCAATTACGCCGACTTCCTGGCCTCCCGGCCGCGCGTCGCCGAGAACACCGCCGTCCAGAACCTGATCGACCAGGCCCGGCGGCTCCGCGCCCGCGTCCACGTGCTGCACCTGTCGTCCTCCGACGCGCTGCCGCTGATCGCCGCCGCCAAGGCCGAGGGCGTCCGGATCACCGTCGAGTCCTGCCCGCACTTCCTCACCCTCACCTCCGAGGAAGTCCCGGACGGCGCCACCGAGTTCAAGTGCTGCCCGCCGATCCGCGAGGCCGCCAACCAGGACCTGCTGTGGCAGGGCCTCGCCGACGGCACCATCGACTGCATCGTGTCGGACCACTCGCCGTCCACCGCCGACCTCAAGACCCCGGACTTCGCCTCCGCCTGGGGCGGCATCTCCTCCCTCCAGCTCGGCCTGCCCGCCATCTGGACCGAGGCACGCCGCCGCGGCCACGACCTGACGGACGTCGTCCGCTGGATGTCCGAGGGCCCCGCCCGCCTCGCGGGCCTCACGCAGAAGGGCGCCATCGAGGCCGGCCGCGACGCCGACTTCGCCGTCGTCGACCCCGACGCCACCTTCACCGTCGACCCGGCCGAGCTCCAGCACCGCAACCGGGTCACCGCCTACGCGGGCAAGACCCTGTACGGCGTCGTCACCTCCACCTGGCTGCGCGGAGAGCGCATCGTCGACCGCGGCACCCTCGGCGAGCCCTCCGGCCGTCTCCTCGAAAGGAACAACTGACCCGTGACCGGCATACCCTCCTTCACCGGCGACGCCAGCCCCTACGGCGGCGGTGACCCGTACGCCGACTACCGCACCGCGGACTTCCCCTTCACCCAGTACGCGGACCTCGCCGACCGCCGCCTGGGCGCGGGCGTGATCGCCGCCAACGACGAGTTCTTCGCCGAGCGCGAGAACCTGCTGAAGCCCGAGGCCGCCGAGTTCGACCCCGAGCACTTCGGGCACAAGGGCAAGATCATGGACGGCTGGGAGACCCGCCGCCGGCGCGGCGTGTCCGCCGAGGTGCCGCACCCCACCGAGGACGACCACGACTGGGCGCTCGTACGCCTCGGCGCCCCCGGCGTGATCCGCGGCATCGTCGTCGACACCGCCCACTTCCGCGGCAACTACCCGCAGGCCGTCTCCGTCGAGGCCGCCTCCGTCGCCGGCTCGCCCTCGCCCGAGGAGCTGCTCGCCGACGACGTGAAGTGGACGACGCTCGTCCCGCGCACCGCCATCGGCGGTCACGCCGCCAACGGCTTCGCCGTCGACGTCGAGCAGCGCTTCACCCACCTCCGCGTCAACCAGCACCCCGACGGCGGCATCGCCCGCCTCCGTGTGTACGGCGAGGTCGCCCCCGACCCGCAGTGGCTCGGCGTGCTCGGCACCTTCGACCTCGCGGCCCTGGAGAACGGCGGCCAGGTCGAGGACGCCTCCGACCGCTTCTACTCCCCGGCCACCAACACCATCCAGCCCGGCCGCTCGCGCAAGATGGACGACGGCTGGGAGACCCGCCGCCGCCGCGACAAGGGCAACGACTGGATCCGCTACAGCCTCGCCGCCGAGTCCGAGATCCGCGCCGTCGAGATCGACACCGCGTACCTCAAGGGCAACAGCGCCGGCTGGGCCGCCCTCTCCGTGGCCGCCGAGGGCTCCGAGGACTGGACCGAGATCCTGCCCCGGACCCGCCTCCAGCCCGACACCAATCACCGCTTCGTGCTCGACACGCCCGCGGTCGGCTCCCGGGTCCGGATCGACATCTTCCCCGACGGCGGCATCTCCCGCCTCCGTCTCTTCGGCTCGCTCACCGAGGCGGGCACGGCGCGGCTGACCGCCCGCCACCAGGAGCTGGGCGGCTGACGCCACCCACCGGGCGACCGGGCGGGCACGACACCCCGCCCGGCGACCACGAGGGCGCACCGACCCGACAGCACCGGTGCGCCCTCGTTCTTTCCTTCCGCACCTTCCGGACACCCCCGCGGACCCGCAGCCCCCGCAGCCCTGCGCCCCGCGACCCCGTCGCCCTGCGGCCTCGCGGCTTCGCGGCCCCGCGGCCCCGGCGGCGCACGGCGACGGGCCGAGGCGCCGCCGGCCGGAGCGACGCGGACCTACGCGGAGTGGCCGCCGTCGACCGCGAACTCGGCCCCCGTCACATAGGCCGCGCCCGGGCCGGCCAGGAAGGCCACCATCGCGGCGACCTCGTCGGCGGTGCCGAAGCGGCCGAGGGCGGTCATCTCGGCCTGACCGCCGGCGTACGGGCCGTCGGCCGGGTTCATGTCGGTGTCGGTCGGGCCCGGGTGGACGATGTTGGCGGTGATGCCTCGGCCGCCGAGCTCCCGGGCGAGGGCCTTCGTCAGGCCGGTCAGCGCGGCCTTGCTCGTCGCGTACAGGGTGCCGCCGGGGCCCGGCACCCGCTGGGTCATGCAGGTGCCGATGGTGATGATCCGGCCGCCCGCCTCCATGCGCGCCGCCGCCGTCTGCGAGGCAAGGAAGGCCGAGCGGACGTTCACCGCGAGCACCCGGTCCACGTCGGCGAGGGAGAGGGACTCCAGCGGGCCGAGGACCCCGACCCCGACGTTGTTGACCAGCACGTCGAGCCGGCCGAGGGCGTCGGCCGCCCAGTCCACGGCGCCGGCCGCGTCGCCGGCGTCGCCGGCGTCCGCCCGCAGGGCGAGCGCCTTGCCGCCGGCCGCCTCGATCCGTGCGGCGACCTCATGGGCCCGCTCCTCTCCCTGGACGTAGGTGAAGGCCACGTCCGCGCCCTCCCGGGCGAGGCGGACGGCCGTCGCCGCGCCCATGCCCCGGCTGCCGCCGGTGACCAGAACCGCCTTGCCGCTCATGGTGGACATCGCGTCACTCCTCGTGCGTCGGTTGTCGTTGCGAGTTCAATCGAACGCGGGCGGCGTCCCCGGCGCTGGCGGCAATCGGACGCCGAGTCGGTCACCGTCGCGACCACCGATGAGTTCCACCGGGCGGCGGGGTCGTCAGTGGTGGGACACGATGGTCCGGAGAAGAGAAAGGGCACCCTCATGGCCACCCTCAGCCTCACCCAGTTCGTCACCCTCGACGGCGTGCACCAGGGCCCCGGCGGCCCGGACGAGGACCGCAGCGGCGGTTTCGACCTCGGCGGTTGGGTCTTCCCGTACGCCGACGAGGACTTCGGGCGCTTCATCACCGAGGTCTTCGAGCGGCCCACGGCCTTCCTCCTCGGGCGCCGCACGTACGAGATCTTCGCGAGCTACTGGCCGAAGCAGACCGACCCCGCCGACCCGATCGCGGGCAAGCTCAACGCCCTCCCCAAGTACGTCGCCTCCACCACCCTCACGAGCGCCGACTGGCCGACCACCACGGTCCTGGGCGGCGACGCGGCGCAGGAGGTCGCGGCACTCAAGCAGGGGCTCGACGGCGAGATCCAGATGCACGGCAGCGCCGGACTGGCCCGCACGCTCCTCGACCACGACCTGATCGACACGCTCCACCTCGCCGTCTTCCCCGTCGTCCTCGGCAAGGGCCGCCGCTTCTTCGCCGAGGGCGCGACTCCGAGCGCCTTCCGGCTCGCCGGCGCGCGCACCACGGGCGCGGGGGTCGCCATCCAGACGTACGAGCAGGCCGGCCGCCCCACGTTCGGCACGGTCGGCTGAGGCCGGGGAGCCGGGGAGCCGGGGAGCGGGGGAGCCGGGGGAGCCGGGGGAGCCGAGAGGCGAGAGCGGGCGGCGGGGAGCGGGGAGCGGGGGGCCGGGGAAAGATGTAGCCACCACGGGGCGCTGCCGGTACGGTGATCACCCCGTGTGCGAGCCGCCGAAGTCTCCACCCCGTCCCACGCGTTGGAGACCGCTCGCCGATGACGTCCGCCGCCGTACCCGTACCCCTCGGCGCCCCGCGCCGGGCCTGGCTGACCGACCTGCCGGTCCTGCTCGTCGCCGTGGTCTGGGGTGCCAGCTATCTCGCCGCCAAGGGCATCACCACCGCCCACACCGTCCTCGCCGTCCTGGTGCTGCGGTTCGCGGTGGTGCTGCCCGTGCTCGTCGCCGCCGGATGGCGCCGACTGCGCGCCCTGGACACCGCCCAGTGGCGCGGGGCCGGACTGCTCGGCCTGATCCTCGCCGGGATCTTCGTGCTGGAGACGTACGGGGTGGTCCACACCTCCGCCACCAACGCGGGCCTCATCATCAGCCTCACCATGATCTTCACCCCGCTCGCCGAGGCCGCCGTCACGGGCGTGCGCCCGTCCCGCGGCTTCCTGGCGGCCGCCGCGCTCTCCGTGGCGGGCGTGGTCCTGCTGACCCAGGGCTCCGGCTTCACCGCGCCCTCGCTCGGCGACCTGCTGATGCTGCTCGCGGCGTTCGCGAGGACCGTGCACGTCCTCGCGATGTCCCGGATCAAGGCGGTCCGGAGCGCCGACTCGCTCTCCCTGACCACCGTGCAGCTCGGCTCCGCCGTCGCCGTCTTCGCCGTGCTGGCCGCCGCCCCCGGCACCGGGGCGTCGCCCCTCGACGTGGCGCTCGACTTCGGGCCGCGCGAGTGGGCCGGGCTCCTCTTCCTCTCGGTCTTCTGCACGCTCTTCGCCTTCTTCGTACAGATGTGGGCCGTACGCCGCACCTCCGCGTCCCGGGTCAGCCTCCTGCTCGGCACCGAGCCCCTCTGGGCAGCCGCCGTGGGCATCGCCCTGGCCGGCGACCGCCCCGGCGTGCCGGGCCTGGTGGGAGCGATCCTCGTGCTGGCGGGCACCAGCTGGGGCCGCACTGCCGCGGACCGGGACGCCGGACAGGCCGGCTGATCGAGGGGCCGGGGGGCCGGGGTCGGGGTGGGGCAGGCACTCGACCCTGTCTTCGCTGCTGCCCCCTGACCTGCTGACCCCCGGGCCGCGGCCTGGCGACGCATCGACTTCGCCCATGACAGCCGCGAGGCCGCCGAGGGCCCGCCGACCGCGACCATGCATCATGTCGCCATGATCCAGAACGACCTGCACGCGTCCGAGGCGCTCCCGCAGCATCCGGACGTCACGGAGGCGATCGTCCGGGAGCGACGCCTTCACGACCCCTCCGTCCGGCTCTCCGGCGCCCTCGCCGAAGCCCTCTTCGATCCGGATTTCATCGAGGTCGGCGCCTCCGGGCGGCGGTGGACGCACGCGGAGATGGTCGCCGCCCTGCCCACACTTCACGGCGGCGCCGAGAACAGCACCCCGATCACCGCAGAGCACTTCGAGGGCACGGTCCTCGCCTCCGGGATCGTCCACCTCACCTACGAGACCCGCATCGAGGGCCGGCACGCCCGCCGTTCGTCGATCTGGCGCCGCGATGCCGCCGGGGAGTACCGGCTCTACTACCACCAGGCCACGCCGGTGCCGGACGGGACGGCCCGGCCGTAGGGTCCGTCCTGGGGCCCGCCTGCTCCTTCCCCTCGGGTCCGGCCCGCCCGACCTGATCCGACGCACATTGCCGGACAGGGCGCCTAAGGCCTGTCCTGGCGCAGGGAGACCAGACGGGCGCGGCCTATGCCGAAACGGCCGGCCAGCCGGGTCATGAGGCGGGACATCCGGGACGGGAACGCGTCCGGCTCCGGGACGGTCACCGGGCGCTGGCGCCCGTTCTGGATCGCGGCGATCCGCCAGCCCTCCGGCGTGTGCACGCAGACGATGATCTGGCGCGACAGCCGGCGCTTCGGCAGCCTGCTGCGCCAGGGCATGAGGACCGAGCCGTCGGCCACGACGACGGCCACCGAGTCGGTGACGAACCGCAGCGACTCGATCTCCCCGACCATCGCCGAGCCGGCGATCACTCCTCGGAACAGCTTGTCGTGGTTGTCCTGCAGCCGCGCCGCGCCGGCGGCCCAGCTGCCGTCGTAGGACACGTAGTCGGCGTCCTCGGTGAACAGGCGCCCGAACCCGGCGGCGTCCGCCTCCGTCCAGGTCCTGCAGTACTCCGCGAACAGCTCGCGGACCAGGCTCTCCCGTACGTCCCGCGCCTCGTCGGTCTCCTGGGTGTGCATGGCGTTACCTCGCTCTCGCTCCCTGTCGTGATATATTTCGTTCGTCCGAACGAAATAATAGGAGGCGGGTCATGGAGAGGTCAAGGGGCGAACTCCTCGTCGAGCTCGGGGAGGCGGGCCGTGTGCACAGCAACGCGGCCGTGATGTACCACGCGGCGATCAGCGCCCGGATGGGGCTGACTCCGGTCGAGGAGAAGACGCTCGACCTGCTGCAGCGCTCGGGCGCGCTCAGCGCGGGCGAGCTGGGGGAGCGGACCGGGCTCGCCCCCGCCTCGGTGTCCGGCCTGGTCGACCGGCTGGAGCGCAAGGGCTTCGCCCGCAGGGTGAAGGACCCGCACGACCGGCGGCGGACCAACGTGGAGATCGATCCGTCCATCGAGGCCCGCCTCGCGCCGCTCTTCGCCCCCTTCGCGGCCCGACTGGCCGGCCTCTACGCGGAGTACTCGGACGCGGACCTCGCCGTGATCCTCGACTTCCTGCACCGCTCGGCGGGAATCCAGCGCGAAGCCACCCGAGCCCTCACGGAGCCGGTGGCGGGGGCGGAGGACCCGGAGGGGTGATCGCCCCCGGCCCGCCCGGCGCCCCCCTGCCCCCCCGGCCTGGCCACAGCCCCCTCGGCCGGTCAGGCGCGCACCCGGTCCGACACCACCAGGACGATCAGTCCGAGCACCGCGATCACGATGTTCGCGAACAGCTCGTGGCCCTGGAGGAACCAGACGCCGTCGGTCAGGAAGCGGGTCACCCCCATCAGCTTGAACCAGCCGTCGGTCAGCTCGCGGATCACTCCGCAGACGCCGAACACCATCACCAGGAAGCCCGTGACCTCAAGAACCCTCTTCATGCCCCGAGCATGAGCCCCCGGCCGCCCGGCCCGCGTCGACCGCCGGTATCCGTCCCGCGCCGCTCTGTACGACCGAAGTCCCGTCCCGCGCGACTTTGGTATCGGGCGGCCGCTCCGGCCCGGCGCCCCCGCGTTCACCTGCGTACATTTCCGGTATGACACGCACGGCCCGCCAGGAGCGGCACACCTGGCTGCTCCCCTCCCACCTGGTCGAGGCCGCCCGGACCGGCCACGACCGGCCGGAGCGGCGGCCCCGGCGCACCGTGCGGGACTGGGTGGTCGACACCACCCTGTTCCTGCTCGCCGCGTTCGTCGGCATGGTCGCGGCCGAGGCCAGCGCCGAGTACAACAGCCAGGCGGTCGCCCTCGTCGACCAGGTCCTCGGCGGACTGGCCGTCTGCGCGCTCTGGTTCCGCCGTCGCTGGCCCGCGGGTCTCGCGGTCGCCGTCTCCGTCGTCAGCGTCGTCGCCCCCACCGCGGGCGGCGCCGTCCTCGCCGCCCTGTTCAGCGTCGCCGTACGCCGCCCCTTCCGCGAGATCGCCTGGATCGGGCTGCTCGCCATGGTCGCCTCCACGGTCCAGGTCTTCGTCCGCCCGGACCCCACGACCAACGCCGTCCTCTCCATCGGCATCGGCATCGTCCTGATCCTCCTCGTCACCGCCTGGGGCATGCTCGTCCGCTCCCGCCGGCTGCTCGTCGAGGCGCTCCGCGAGCGCGCCCGGCGTGCCGAGGCCGAGGCCGAGCTGCGCGCCCAGCAGGCCCAGCGGCTCGCCCGCGAGGCCATCGCCCGCGAGATGCACGACGTCCTGGCGCACCGGCTCACCCTGCTCAGCGTGCACGCCGGAGCCCTCGAGTTCCGGCCCGACGCCCCGCCCGAGCAGGTCGCCCGTGCCGCCGGCGTCATCCGCGACAGCGCCCACGAGGCCCTCCAGGACCTGCGGGAGATCATCGGCGTGCTCCGCTCCCCGGGCGAGGGCGCCGAGGACCGCCCCCAGCCCACCCTCGCGACCCTCGACAGCCTCGTGGCCGAAGTCCGCGAGGCCGGGATGAAGGTCGTCCTCGACTCCACGGTCACGGACCCGGACTCCGTGCCCGCCTCCACCGGCCGCACGGTCTACCGAATCGCCCAGGAGGCCCTCACCAACGCCCGCAAGCACGCCCCGGGCGCGCAGGTCACGGTGACCCTGCGCGGCCGCCCCGGCGAGGGACTGACCGTCGACGTGCGCAACCCCGCCCCCGTCGGTCCCGTCCCGCACGTGCCCGGCTCCGGGCAGGGCCTCATCGGGCTCACCGAGCGCGCCACCCTCGCCGGTGGCCGGATGGAGCACGGCCCCGACCCCGACGGCGGCTTCGCACTCCACGCCTGGCTACCGTGGCCCGCATGACCATTCGGCTGATCGTCGTCGACGACGACCCCCTGGTCCGCGCGGGCCTCTCCTTCATGCTCGGCGGCGCCGAGGACATCGAGATCGTCGGCGAGGGCGCCGACGGCGCCGACGTCCCCGGGCTCGTCGACCGGCACGCCCCCGAGGTGGTCCTCATGGACATCCGCATGCCGAAGGTCGACGGTCTCACCGCCACCGAGCGGCTGCGCGCCCGGTCCGGCGCCCCCGAGGTCGTCGTCCTCACCACCTTCCACGCCGACGAGCAGGTGCTGCGCGCCCTGCGGGCCGGGGCCGCCGGCTTCGTCCTCAAGGACACCCCGCCCGCCGAGATCGTCGCCGCCGTGCGCCGGGTGGCGGCGGGCGACCCGGTGCTCTCCCCGGCCGTCACGCGTCAGCTGATGAGCCACGTCGCCGAACAGCCCGCCCCCGGCGAGCCGACGACCCCGCAGGAGCCCCCGAGGCGTGCCGCCGCCGGCGCACGCCTCGCCCAACTCGCCGACCGCGAAAGGGAGGTCGCCCTCGCCGTGGGCCAGGGCCGGTCCAACGCCGAGATCGCCGCAGCCCTGTACATGGGCGTGCCGACCGTGAAGACGCACGTCTCGCGGATTCTGGCCAAACTCGGGCTGAACAACCGTGTCCAGATCGCGCTCCTCGTCCACGACGCGGGCCTGCTCGACCTCCCCGACCAGGAAGGCGACGCGTAGCCTGGGCCGATGTCCGTCATCGATCTGGGGGAATACGGCGCGGACTTCACCGCCGACCCGTACCCGTATTACGCGAAGCTCCGCGAGGCCGGCCCGGTGCACGAGGTCGTGACGCCGGACGGCATGCCGGCCTGGCTGGTCGTCGGCTACGAGGAGGCCCGCGCGGCCCTCGCCGACCAGCGCCTGTCCAAGTCCTTCTCCGCCTTCGGCATACCCCTGCCGGAAGAGGAGGTCATCGGGCCCAACCTGCTCATCGTCGACCCGCCCGACCACACCCGGCTGCGCAAGCTCGTCGCGGGCGAGTTCACCGGCCGCCGGGTGGAGGCGCTCCGCCCGCGCGTCCAGCGCCTCACCGACGAACTCCTCGACGCGATGGAGCCGGCCGGCCGGGCCGACCTCGTCGACTCCTTCGCCTTCCCGCTGCCCATCACCGTCATCTGCGAACTGCTCGGCGTCCCGGCCGCCGACCGCGACCGCTTCCGGGCCTGGTCCAACGAGCTCGTCGCGCCGACCGGTGCCCCCGCCGAGCAGGAGGCGGCCGTGGCCGGCTTCGGCGCCTACCTCGACGAACTCATCGAGGACAAGCGGGCCCACGGCCCCGCCGACGACCTCCTGTCCGCGCTCATCGCCACCCGCGCCGAGGACGGCGACCGGCTCTCGCTGCCCGAACTGCGCGCCCTCGCCTACCTGCTGCTCATCGCGGGCCACGAGACCACCGTCAACCTGATCGCCAACACGGTCCGCGCGCTGCTCACCCACCCCGAACAACTGGCAGCGCTCCGAGCCGATCCCGGTCTGCTCGACGCCACGGTCGAGGAGGGGCTGCGCTACGACGGACCGGTCGAGAACGCCACCCTGCGCTTCGCCCAGGAGCCGATCACCCTCGGCGGCGCCGAGATCCCGACCGGCGCCGTCGTCCTCGTCGCCCTCGCCTCCGGAGCCCGCGACCCGGGCCGCTTCCCCGAACCCGACCGCTTCGACATCCGGCGCGACCCGCGCGGCCACCTCGCCTTCGGCCACGGCATCCACTACTGCCTGGGCGCACCGCTGGCCCGCCTGGAGGGCAAGACGGCCATCGAGTCACTTCTCCGGCGCTTCCCGCGGCTGGAACTCGACCCCGAGGCAGGGCCGTTGGAATGGCTCCCGGGCATGCTGATCCGCGGCACGCGCCGCCTGCCGGTCGTATGGTGATCCCCATGTCCTCCGAACTCGACCCGGGCCTCGCCCGGAAGGTCCTCGACGCCCAGCCCTTCAGCCGACTCCTCGGCGCCCGCATCACCGCCTTCGGCGAGGGTGCGGCGACCCTGGAGCTCGACGTCCGGGAGGAGCACCGTCAGCAGAACGGGTACGTGCACGGCGGCGTGCTCTCGTACGCGGCCGACAACGCACTGACCTTCGCCGCCGGCGCCGCCCTGGGGCCCGCCGTGCTGACCGCCGGGTTCTCCATCCAGTACGTCCGCCCGGCCGTCGGCGTGGTGCTGCGGGCCCGCGCCTGCGTCGTGCACGCCGGGCGGAGGCAGGCGGTGGTGCGGTGTGACGTCCTCACCGTGGACGCCGAGGGCGTCGAGACGCTGTGCGCCGTCGCCCAGGGGACCGTGCTGAACTCAGGCTGACGTGATCTCCGCGAGACGCACCGGGCGCCGCTCGCGGCGCGACCGCTCGCACGCCTCCGCGATCCGCAGCGCCTCCAGCGCCTCGCCCCCGTCGCACGCGTTGTCCCGCTCGCCGCGCACCAGGCCGACGAAGGCGTCCAGCTCCGCCTCGTACGCCGGTGCGAAGCGCTCCAGGAAACCCGGCCACGGCTTGCCGGGCGGCGGCGGGCCCAGGGGCTCGACCGACTCGAGCGGCGTGCGCTCGTCCAGGCCGACGGCGAGCTGCGCGAGCTCCCCGGCCAGCTCCATCCGTACGTCGTACCCGGCGCCGTTGCAGCGGGTCGCCGTCGCGGTGACCAGCGTGCCGTCGTCCAGGGTCAGCAGCGCGGCGGCCGTGTCCACGTCACCGGCCTCCCGGAACATCGCGGGCCCCGCGTCCGACCCGGCGGCGTACACCTCGACGACCTCCCGGCCGGTCACCCAGCGCACCATGTCGAAGTCGTGCACCATGCAGTCCCGGTACAGCCCGCCCGACAGCGGCAGGTATCCGGCGGGCGGCGGCGCCGGGTCCGAGCTCGCCGCCCGTACGGTGTGCAGCCGCCCGAGCCTGCCCTCCCCGACGGCCTCCCGCGCGGCCCGGTACCCGGCGTCGAACCGGCGCATGAAGCCCAGCTGCAGCTCGGTCCCGGCCTCCGCCACCGCCCGCAGGGCCCCGAGCGTCCCCGGTACGTCGAGCGCGATCGGCTTCTCGCAGAACGCCGGAAGCCCGGCCGCCGCGGCCCGCCCGATCAGCTCCGCGTGCGCGGCCGTCGCCGAGGCGATCACCACCGCGTCCAGGGCGTGCCCGAACAGCGCGTCGACCGACGGCGCGGCCTCCGCGCCCAGCGCTCCGGCGACCCGCGCCGCCCGCGGCCCGTCGGCGTCCGCGAGGACCAGTGCCTCGATCTCCGGGTGCCGCGCGAGCACTCCCGCGTGGAAGGCGCCGATCCGTCCCGTCCCGACCAGTCCGATCCGCATGGCCCCAAGGTGGTGCGGAACGGGTCGGGTGTCAAGGAAATGTCAGGACAACAGGACGTCCCCGCTTCCCGTCTCCCGCCCCCGGGGCTACCCTCCCCACCGTGTCCGCGCAGGCCCCGCCCCCGCACCCGCCGGTCCCCGAGCTGTCCGTGGACCGCGGCAGCCCGGTGCCGCTCTACTTCCAGCTGGCCCGGCGGCTGGAGGCGGCCATCGAGGGCGGCGCGCTGCCCCCCGGCAGCCTGCTCGGGAACGAGATCGACCTCGCGACCCGGCTCGGGCTCTCCCGGCCCACCGTGCGGCAGGCCATCCAGTCGCTCGTCGACAAGGGGCTGCTCGTACGGCGCAGGGGAGTGGGCACCCAGGTGGTGCACAGCAGGGTCCGGCGGCCGGCGGCGCTCAGCAGCCTCCACGACGACCTGGAGGCCTCCGGGCTGCGGCCGGAGACCCGGCTCCTCGTCGACCGGCTCGAACCGGCCCGCGCCGAGGTCGCGGCGGCCCTGGGACTGCCCGAGGGCACCGAGGTGCGCTACCTGGAGCGGCTGCGCTCCGCGCGCGGCGAGCCCCTCGCGTACCTGCGCAACCACCTGCCCGTCGGACTGCTCGACGCGGACGCAGAACAGCTGGAGGCCACCGGCCTCTACCGGCTGCTGCGCGCCGCCGGAACCACCCTGCACAGCGCCCGCCAGACCGTCGGCGCCCGCGCCGCGGCCCCCGGCGAGGCGGCAGCACTCGACGAGCCGGAGGGCGCCCCGCTGCTCACGATGGAACGCACCACGTTCGACCCCACGGGCCGGACGGTCGAGTTCGCCTCCCACCTCTACCGGGCCTCCCGGTACTCCTTCGAGTTCCAGTTGCTCGTCCGCGGGTAGGCCCCCACAGGACCCGCTGGAGATCGGCGCGACCCCCATGACCGATACTGCAATGCACGCAGAAGGACACAAAGGAGGGCACGGTCTCGTGACCAGGGTTCCCACAGGAGGGGTACGCGCGGCCGTCGGCGCCGTGCTCGCGGTGGCGCTGACCGCCGCGCTCGCGGGGTGCAGCAGCACCGGCGGCAAGCGCGCGGAGGACGCCCGCAAGGCGGCCGCGGCCCAGGGGAGGGCGGCCGTCGACACCCCCCGCTGGACCTTCGCCATGGTCACCCACTCCGGCGACGGCGACACCTTCTGGGACATCGTCCAGAACGGCGCCAAGCAGGCCGCGGTCAAGGACAACATCAACTTCCTCTACGCCCACAGCGACGAGGCGCAGCAGCAGGCCCAGCTCATCGACTCGTACGTGGCCAAGAAGGTCGACGGCATCATCGTCACCCTCGCCAAGCCCGACGCGATGAAGACGGCCGTCCAGAAGGCCGTGAAGGCCGGCATCCCGGTGATCACGGTGAACTCGGGCGCCGACGCCTCCAAGGCCTTCGGCGCGCTCACCCACATCGGCCAGGACGAGACCGTCGCCGGCGAGGCCGTGGGCGAGGAGCTCGACAAGCGCGGCCGCAAGAAGGCCCTGTGCGTCCTGCACGAGCAGGGGAACGTCGGCCACGAGCAGCGCTGCGCCGGCGCGAGGAAGGCCTTCGGCGGGGAGCTGCAGAACCTCTACGTCGACGGCACCAACATGCCCGACGTCCAGGCCTCCATCCTGGCCAAGCTCCAGTCCGACCCGTCCGTCGACGCCGTCGTGACCCTCGGCGCCCCCTTCGCGGACGCCGCCGTCCAGGCGAAGCGGAGCGCCGGCAGCAAGGCCGAGGTCGACACCTTCGACCTCAACGCCAAGGTGGCCGCCGGCCTGCAGGCCGGCACCCTCGGCTTCGCCGTCGACCAGCAGCCCTACCTCCAGGGTTACGAGGCCGTCGACCTGCTCTGGCTGTACAAGTACAACGCCGACGTCCTCGGCGGGGGCAAGCCGGTCCTCACCGGTCCGCAGATCATCACCGAGGACCAGGCCGCGGCGCTGAAGGACTACACGGAGCGGGGTACCCGATGAGTGCCGCCTCCCCGCCCTCGGACGGGCTCGACCACGTCGACGAACGTCTGCTGCGCACGTCGCCGCTGAAGAAGCTGCTCGCCCGCCCGGAGCTCGGTTCGATCGTCGGCGCGATCGCCGTCTTCCTCTTCTTCTCGGTGGTCGCCGACAGCTTCCTGCGGGCCTCCAGCCTCGGGACGGTCCTCTACGCGGCCTCCACCATCGGCATCATGGCCGTGCCGGTCGCGCTCCTGATGATCGGCGGAGAGTTCGACCTCTCGGCCGGCGTCATGGTCACCAGCTCGGCGCTGATCTCCTCGATGTTCAGCTACCAGATGACCGCGAACGTGTGGGTGGGCGTCGGCGTCTCGCTGCTCGTCACCCTCGCCATCGGCGCGTTCAACGGCTTCATGCTGACCCGCACCAAGCTCCCCAGCTTCATCATCACCCTCGGCACCTTCCTGATGCTGACCGGCCTGAACCTGGGCTTCACCAAGCTGATCAGCGGCACCGTCTCCACGAAGTCGATCGCCGACATGGAGGGCTTCCCCTCCGCCCACAAGGTCTTCGCCTCCACCTGGACCGTCGGCGGCGTCGAGCTCAAGGTCACCATCCTGTGGTGGCTCGCCCTGGTCGCGGTCGCCACCTGGATCCTGCTGCGCACCCGGTCCGGCAACTGGATCTTCGCGGTCGGCGGCGGCGCCGACGCCGCCCGCGCGGTCGGCGTCCCGGTCCACAAGACCAAGATCGGCCTCTACATGGGCGTGGCCTTCTGCGCCTGGATCTCCGGCCAGCACCTGCTCTTCTCGTTCGACGTCGTCCAGTCCGGCGAGGGCGTCGGCAACGAGCTGATCTACATCATCGCGGCCGTCATCGGCGGCTGCCTGATCACCGGCGGCTACGGCTCCGCCATCGGCTCCGCGGTCGGCGCCTTCATCTTCGGCATGACCGGCAAGGGGATCGTGTACGCGGAGTGGAACCCGGACTGGTTCAAGTTCTTCCTGGGCGCGATGCTGCTGCTCGCGACGCTCCTGAACGCCTGGATCCGCAAGCGCGTGGAGGCCACCAAGTGACCACGGGGACGAAGACCGCGAGCCCGCTCGTCGAGCTCGACGACGTCAGCAAGTACTACGGGAACATCCGCGCCCTCGAAGGGGTCTCCCTGGAGGTGAACGCGGGCGAGATCTCCTGCGTGCTCGGAGACAACGGCGCCGGCAAGTCCACCCTCATCAAGATCGTCGCCGGACTGCACCGGCACGACGCCGGCACCTTCCGCATCGAGGGCGAGGAGATCACCCTCGCCCATCCGCGCGACGCGCTCGACCGCGGCATCGCCACCGTGTACCAGGACCTCGCCGTCGTCCCCCTCATGCCCGTGTGGCGGAACTTCTTCCTCGGTTCCGAGCCCACCCGCGGCACGGGGCCCTTCAAGCGGCTCGACGTCGGACTGATGCGGGAGACCACCCGTACGGCGCTGCTGCGCATGGGCGTCGACCTGCGCGACGTCGACCAGCCCATCGGCACCCTGTCCGGCGGCGAGCGCCAGTGCGTCGCCATCGCCCGCGCCGTCCACTTCGGCGCCAAGGTCCTCGTCCTCGACGAGCCGACCGCCGCGCTCGGCGTCAAGCAGTCGGGGGTGGTCCTGAAATATGTGGCTGCCGCACGTGACCAGGGCCTCGGCGTGGTCCTCATCACCCACAATCCCCACCACGCCTACCTCGTCGGCGACCGTTTCGTGCTGCTCAAGCGCGGCGTCATGGCCGGCAGCCACACCAAGGGCTCCATCACCCTGGACGAGTTGACCCGCCAGATGGCCGGCGGCAGCGAGCTGGAGGACCTGCGGCACGAGCTGGAACGACAGCCGGGCCCGTAGGTGCTTTCGTCACGCGCCGCTGACACCCCACCTGGCAGAATCGACCCGATGAGTACCTACCGAGACCTCACGCTCCCCCTTGCTCTCCGAGCAAGGGTGACCACCAGTGGCTCGGCCCGCGGCACGGTCCTGCGGACCGTCGGCACCCGGGAGCGGCGCTCGCACCTGACCGCGCCCCGCGTGCCGACCGTCGGCATCGACATCGGCGGTACGAAGGTGATGGCCGGTGTCGTCGACGCGGACGGCAACATCCTGGAGAAGGTCCGCACCGAGACCCCCGACAAGTCCAAGAGCCCCAAGGTCGTCGAGGACACCATCGTCGAGCTCGTCCTGGACCTCTCCGACCGGCACGACGTGCACGCCGTCGGCATCGGCGCGGCCGGCTGGGTCGACGCCGACCGGGCCCGGGTGCTCTTCGCCCCCCACCTCGCCTGGCGCAACGAGCCGCTCCGGGACGCCCTCCAGGACCGGCTCGCCGTCCCCGTCATGGTGGACAACGACGCCAACACCGCCGCCTGGGCCGAGTGGCGCTTCGGCGCCGGACGCGGCGAGGACCACCTCGTCATGATCACTCTCGGCACCGGCATCGGCGGTGCCATCCTGGAGGACGGCCAGGTCAAGCGGGGCAAGTACGGGGTCGCCGGCGAGTTCGGCCACATGCAGGTCGTCCCCGGCGGCCACCGCTGCCCCTGCGGCAACCGCGGCTGCTGGGAGCAGTACAGCTCCGGCAACGCCCTGGTCCGCGAGGCCCGCGAGCTCGCCGCCGCCGACTCCCCGGTCGCGTACAACATCATCGAGCGCGTCAAGGGACACGTCCCCGACATCAGCGGCCCCCTCATCACCGAGCTCGCCCGCGAGGGCGACGCCATGTGCGTCGAGCTGCTCCAGGACATCGGCCAGTGGCTCGGCGTCGGCCTCGCCAACCTCGCCGCCGCCCTCGACCCCTCCTGCTTCGTCATCGGCGGCGGCGTCTCCGCCGCCGACGACCTGCTCATCGGCCCCGCCCGGGACGCCTTCCGGCGCCACCTCACCGGCCGCGGCTACCGCCCCGAGGCCCGCATCGCCCGGGCCCAGCTCGGCCCCGAGGCCGGCATGGTCGGCGCCGCCGACCTCGCCCGGCTGGTCGCCCGCCGCTTCCGCCGGGCCAACCGGCGCCGCGTCGAGCGCTACGAGCGGTACGGGCGCTACACCCAGGCCCTGCGCGGCACCGCCGCCGACCGGAGCTCCCGCACCACCCAGGACCCAGATTCATGACCGTGCCCACCCTGCCCCACCCCACCGGTTCCCCGGAGCACCCCGATCCCCCCGAGGGCAGGCTCCCCGAGGACCGGCGGCACATGCTGCGCCGCCGCTTCCTCACCCTGCTCACCATCGTGCTGCTCGTCGGCGTGCCCGCCGGCTACCTGGTGATCTCCGCGGGGCAGAGCCGCGACAGCGGGATCGACAAGGAGCGCGAGTCCTCCGTCGTCGGTCTGCAGGACAACCGGCCCTCCCAGATGAAGCGCCGGGTCTTCGAGATCCCGATCCCCTCGGACGCCTGGCACGTCGCCTACTACGAGACCAGCAACTGGAAGACCAGCCGGCTCTACGTCCAGTTCACGACCACCGCGGCCGGCCTGGACGCCTACCTCCGCGACAGCGGCACCAGCCGGGCCGCCCTCGTGCCCGGCGACGTCACCGTCAGCGCGCACGACGCCGAGATCGTCGGCTGGGACTTCCGCCCCGACCGCGGCTGGTCCGGCACCAGCGTGAGCCGCGAGAAGCCGCGCCCCACCAGCGACATCGTGGTCAGCATGGCCGACCCGGCCTTCCCCCGTGTCTACGTGGTCTCCACGACGTCTCCCTGACGCCCGGGACCACGACGCCCGGGACCACGACGCCCGGGACCACGACGCCCGGGACCACGGCGCCCCGTCCCACGGCGCCCGGTCCCACGACGCACCGAAAGGCCGCCCTCCTCCGAGGAGAGGGCGGCCTTTCCGTACGGCCTCCGGCTACGGGGAGGCCGGGGGGCGAGCCGTCAGGAGAGGCCCAGGACGGCCGTGAGGACCGCCCGCAGCACCGTCTCGGGGTCCTCCGAGGACCCCTCGGAGCGCCACGCCACGAAGCCGTCGGGACGGACCAGCACCGCGCCGTCCGCGGTCACGCCGTGCAGCTCCGCCCAGTCCGTCCCGTCGGTCGGGGTCAGCTCCGCGTGGGCCCCTTCACCGATGCGGTACGAGTCGACGGGCACCCCGAGGCGTTCCCCGACGTGCGCGGCGGCGTGGTGCCAGCCGCCCGTCGTCCCGGCGGAACTCAGCAGCACCAGGTGCCGCTCGTACAGGTCGAGGGTGGAGACCCGGGTGCCGGCGTGGTTCAGCCACATGTGGGGCGCCCGGCTGCCGGGCTCGCCCACCAGGCTGAGCCGGTCCGGCACCACCGGCTGGGCCGGGTCGGCGCCCTGGACCGCGCCCCGCGGGTAGCGGTAGCCGAGCGCCACCCCCAGGATGCCGTTCGGCTTGCGGCCGGGGCCGCCCGCCTCGGGGCCGGGGGAGTAGCCCGGGTGGCTGTGCTCGACCGAACGCGACGAGGCGCGGGCGCTCGTCGCCTCAGCGACCGGCCGGCGCTCCGCGTCGTAGGACGCGAGGAGCCCGGGGCCGGCCCAGCCGTTCAGGACGGCGGCCAGCTTCCAGGCCAGGTTGTGGGCGTCCTGGATACCGGTGTTGGAGCCGAACGCCCCCGTGGGCGGCATCTCGTGTGCGGAGTCGCCGGCGAGGAACACCCGCCCGTCCGCGTACCGTTCGGCGATCCGCTCGGCGGCGTGCCAAGGGGCCCGGCCGGTGATCTCCACGTGCAGGTCCGGCACCCCCACGGCCCTGCGGATGTGCTCCCGGCACCGCTCGTCGGTGAACTCCTCCAGCGTTTCGCCCCGTTCGGGGTGCCAGGGCGCGTGGAACACCCACCGCTCCCGGTTGTCCACCGGCAGCAGTGCCCCGTCCGCCTCCGGGTTCGTCAGGTAGCAGATGATGAAGCGCCGGTCGCCGACGACGTCCGCGAGGTCGCGGGAGACGAAGGTGATGCTGACGTTGTGGAACAGGTCGCCCGGGCCGGTGTGGCCGATGCCGAGGCGCTCGCGCACGGGGCTGCGCGGGCCGTCCGCCGCGACGAGGTAGTCCGCCCGGATGGTGGTGTGCTCGCCCGTCTCGCGGCTCTTGACCCGCGCCGTCACGCCGTCGGCATCCTGCTCGAACGACATCAGCTCCGTCGAGTAGCGCAGGTCCCCGCCGAGCTCCCGGGCCTCCTGGAGGAGCACCGGCTCCAGATCGTTCTGGCTGCACAGGCACCACCCGGCGGGGCTGAAGCGGGCGACACCGCCGCCCGGGTCGATCTCCCGGAACAGCCACTCCCCGGCGTCCCCCACGAGGGTCGGGGTCTGCAGGATGCCGTTGTTGCCGCCCAGCACCGATGCGGCCTCCTCGATGCGCCGCTCCACACCGGCGCCCCGGAACAGCTCCATCGTGCGGACGTTGTTGCCGCGCCCGCGCGGATGGATCGACGTGCCCGAATGGCGTTCGACGAGGGTGTGCGGCACGCCGAGCCGTCCCAGGAACAGCGAGGTGGACAGGCCCACCAGAGAGCCGCCGACGATGAGGACGGGCGTGCGGTGACCGACCTCCCCGGCCTCTTCGAATCGGTTCATTGATCGCCTCCAGCGTCGCCCACGACGCGCGTCAGGGATTGGGATGCAGATTCATGCCCGCCGAGGACCGGTTCCTGTGTTCGGGGCACCCGAATGACGCACGGTTCACTCATCCGCCCCGTGGGAGTCGCGTGGATCCGTCCGCCCGCCAACGATCGGCTCATGACGACCCCCGGCCTCATGGCACGGCGGTCCCCCCGACCCCCGGAAGAAGAGAAGAGGTGCGTCGGATGACCCCCTCGGGACGCGTGTCGCAGTCGGCCTTCGACGGCTCCAGGCTGCGGGTGATCCTGCTGCTCGACCTGTACGAAGGCGCCCAGGAGCAGTTCCTGGAGGCGTACGAACTCATGCGGAAGCAGGTCGCCTCCGTCCCCGGTCACATCAGTGACCAGCTCTGCCAGTCCATCGAGAACCCCTCGCAGTGGCTCATCACCAGCGAGTGGGAGAGCGCCCCGCCGTTCCTCGCCTGGGTGAACAGCGAGGAGCACGTCGAAACCGTGAAGCCGATGCACAGCTGCGTCCGGGACACCCGGTCGATGCGCTACAGCATCCTCCGCGAGACCGGCGAGCGTCAGCCGCTCACGCCGGACCCGCGGTCCAAGGGCGCACAGGTGGCGGCCCGCGTGGGCGACGGCGTGGCCCGCCACGCCCTGACCTTCACCGTCAAACCGGGCTCCGAGTCGAAGGTCGCGGAGCTCCTGGCCGGGTACGAGTCGCCCCAGGCCAAGGTGGACGAGAAGACCCGGCTGCGCCGCACGTCGCTCTTCATGCACGGCAACCGCGTCGTGCGCTGCGTGGAGGTGGAGGGCGACCTCCTCGCGGCCCTGCGGCACGTCGCCCGCCAGCCCGAGGTGCGCGCGGTGGAGGAGGCCATCAACCCGTACCTGGAGCAGGACCGGGACCTGACCGACCCCGAGTCGGCGCGGGTCTTCTTCACCCGGGCGGCGCTCCCGGCCGTGCACCATGTGGTGTCCGACGGGCCGGCCCCGGCCCGCCTGACGCGGCACGCCCTGTACTACCCGGCCAAGGAAGGCCGCGGGATGGAGCTGGCCCGGCTGCTGGCCGGACAGGACCAGGCCGCGGCGGAGGACCCGGACAGCCCCGTGTACGGAAGCACCGTCTTCCAGCGCGACGACATCGTGGTGCGCCTCGTCGACATCACGGGCGACCTCGATCTCGACCCGGCCGCCTCGCTCGGCCTCAAGGGCGCCGGGAAGGCCGCCGAGCTGGAGCCCCTCCTCGACGGTGCCGCGATCGGTGTCGAGGGCTCCCTGGAGACGGAACGCAACATCCACCGGCTCCTGTCGCACGCCGACATGCTGCCCGTCACCGACCGTAGCTCGGCGGAATCCTGACGGACGGTCGCGGCCGGACCGTCGTGCCGGGCCGCGACCGTTCCCCCCGCACGCAACTGCCCCACTCGGAGGTACCAACCATGCTCAAGCAGCGTCCCCGCATCGTGAACCTGAGCGACACGGAGCCCAACCGCAGGCGCGGAGGTGACCTGCGGGCCATGCTCACGCCGGCCACCGTGGGTTCCACCAGCGGCTTCATGGGCCTGGCCATCGTGCAGCCGGGCGAGCGTATCGGCGAGCACTACCACCCGTACTCCGAGGAGTTCGTGTACGTCGTCCAGGGTGCGCTCGAGGTGGACCTGGACGGCGACACGTACGCGCTCCGGTCCGACCAGGGGCTCCTGATCCCCATCGACGTCCGCCACCGCTTCCGCAACGTCGGCGACGTGGAGGCCCGCATGGTGTTCCACCTGGGCCCGCTCGCCCCGCGGCCGAGCCTCGGCCACGTCGACACGGAGGACGACGAGAGCGGCGAGCTCGCGGGCACCGGGCCGCACCTGTCCGTGGGCGACCCCGGACAGGTGTCCGAGCGCAGCGGGGCCATCGAGTGACCCGGCGTGTCGCGGTCACCGGAATCGGGGTGGTCGCTCCCGGCGGCACGGGGGCGACGGCGTTCTGGGACCTTCTCGCCAACGGCCGTACCGCCACCCGCGGCATCACCCTGTTCGATCCGGCCGGCCTGCGCTCGCGGATAGCCGCCGAGTGCGACTTCGACCCGGCCGCGCACGGCCTGGACCCGGAGATCGCCGAGCACGCGGACCGGTACGTCCAGTTCGCCGTCGTCGCGGCCGGCGAGGCCGTACGCGACTCCGGACTCGACACCGGCGCCGAGGACCCGTGGCGCGTCGCGGTCTCCCTGGGCAGTGCCGTGGGCGGGACCACCCGTCTGGAGCACGACTACGTCCTGGTCAGCGAGGCGGGCCGGCGTTGGGACGTCGACCACCGACTGGCCGGTCCGCAGCTGCACACGGCGTTCCAGCCGAGCACCCTCGCCGCGGTCGTGGCCGAACGGTTCGGGGCCCGCGGCCCCGTGCAGACGGTCTCCACCGGCTGCACCTCCGGTCTCGACGCGGTCGGCTACGCCTTCCACACCATCGAGGAGGGCCGGGCGGACGTCTGCATCGCGGGCGCCTCGGACTCGCCGATATCGCCGATCACGATGGCCTGCTTCGACGCCATCAAGGCGACCTCCCCCGACAACGACGACCCCGAGCACGCCTCCAAGCCCTTCGACAACCGTCGCAACGGCTTCGTCATGGGAGAGGGCGCGGCGGTCCTCGTCCTGGAGGAGTACGAGCACGCGCGGGCCCGCGGCGCGCACATCTACTGCGAGATCAGCGGCTACGCCACCTACGGCAACGCCTACCACATGACCGGTCTGACCACGGAGGGAATCGAGATGTCCCGGGCGATCGACACCGCGCTCGGCCAGGCCCGACTCGACCCGACGAAGATCGACTACGTCAACGCGCACGGCTCCGGCACCCGGCAGAACGACCGGCACGAGACCGCCGCCGTGAAGCGCTCCCTCGGAGCCCACGCCTACGACACGCCCATGAGCTCCATCAAATCCATGGTGGGGCACTCGCTCGGCGCGATCGGGGCGATAGAGGTCGCCGCCTGCGTGCTCGCACTGCAGCACCAGGTGGTGCCCCCGACGGCCAACTACGAGACCCCCGACCCCGAGTGCGACCTGGATTACGTGCCGCGCACCGCCCGCCCGCGAAAGCTGAGGAACGTGCTCTCCGTGGGCAGCGGATTCGGCGGCTTCCAGTCCGCGGTGCTCATGACCGGGCCGGGCGGGAGGACACGATGAGCACACGCCCACGGCCGGCGGCCGTCACCGGGATCGGGGTGATCGCCCCCAACGGACTGGACGCCGACGCGTACTGGAAATCCGTACGGGAAGGCCTCGGCTTCCTCGACCGGATCACCCGCGAGGGGTGCGAGAACCTGCCTCTGAAGGTCGCCGGCCAGGTCGAGGGCTTCGATGCCACCGCCCTCATCGAGGAACGCTTCGTCGTCCAGACGGACCGGTTCACCCACTACGCCATGGCGGCGGCCCGGCTCGCCCTCGACGACGCCGGCCTCGGCCCGGACGAGGACCCCGAGGATCCCTTCTCCATCGGTGTCGTCACCGCCGCCGGGTCGGGCGGCGGCGAGTTCGGCCAGCGCGAGCTGCAGAAGCTGTGGGGACAGGGCTCGAAGTTCGTCGGCCCCTACCAGTCCATCGCCTGGTTCTACGCGGCGAGCACCGGCCAGATCTCCATCCGGCACGGCTTCAAGGGGCCGTGCGGGGTGGTCGCCAGCGACGAGGCGGGCGGCCTGGACGCCCTCGCCCACGCGGCCCGGGCCGTACGGCGCGGCACCGGGGCCATCGTCGTCGGCGCCGCGGAGGCGCCCCTCGCCCCGTACTCGACGGTGTGCCAGCTCGGCTATCGGGAGCTCAGCACCGCCGAGGAGCCCGACCGCGCCTACCGCCCCTTCACGACGGCGGCCCGCGGATTCGTGCCCGCCGAGGGCGGAGCCATGCTCGTCGTCGAGGACGAGCGCCGCGCCCACGACCGGGGCGCGGAGGTCCGGGCCACCGTCGCCGGCCACGGCGCCACCTTCACCGGCGCCTCGCGCTGGGCGGAGTCCCGGGAGGGACTCGCCCGCGCGATCCGGGTCGCCCTCGACGAGGCCGGCTGCGCCCCCGAGGAGATCGACGTGGTGTTCGCCGACGCCCTCGGCGTACCGGAGGCGGATCGCGCCGAGGCGCTCGCACTCGCCGACGCCCTGGGGACCCACGCCGCCCGGGTGCCCGTGACGGCCCCCAAGACCGGCTTCGGGCGCGCCTACTGCGGGGCGCCCGTGCTCGACACCGCCGCCGCGGTGCTGGCCATGGAGCACGGCCTCGTACCCCCCACCCCCCACGTGTTCGACATCGCCTACGACCTCGACCTGGTGGTGTCCCGCGCTCGCCCCGCCGAGCTGCGCACGGCCCTGGTCCTCAGCCGGGGACTCATGGGATCCACCGCGGCGCTGGTGCTGCGCCGCGGTGGCGAATCCGCCCGGTAGCGCCGGGCGGGGAAGGAGAGACAGACATGATCACCACCGAACTGACCTTCGACGAACTGGCCACGCTGATGAAGCAGTCGGCCGGCGTGACCGTCGACCCCCGGCAGCTCGAGGAGGCGCCGGACGCGCCCTTCGGCACCCTCGGCGTCGACTCGCTGGGCCTGCTGGGCATCGTCGGCGAGCTGGAGAACCGGTACAGCGTGGCGCTGCCCACCGACGCCGAGCGCTGCAAGACCCCGGCCGAGTTCGTCGACCTCGTCAACAACACCCTGAGGACCGGAGTCTGACGTGTCAGGACACACCGACAACAGCATCACCATCAACGCCCCCATCGATCTCGTCTGGGACATGACCAACGACATCGAGAACTGGCCGCAGCTCTTCAGCGAGTACGCCTCCGTCGAGGTGCTCTCCCGCGAGGGCGACACCACCACGTTCCGCCTGACCATGCACCCGGACGACAACGGGAAGGTCTGGAGCTGGGTGTCGGAACGCACCGTGGACCGCCGCAACCGGACCGTACGGGCCCGCCGCGTCGAGACCGGACCGTTCGCCCACATGAACATCCGGTGGGAGTACACGGAACTGCCCGGCGGCGTCCAGATGCGCTGGGTCCAGGACTTCGCGATGAAGCCCGACGCACCGGTCGACGACGACTGGATGACGGACAACATCAACCGCAACTCCCGCGTCCAGATGGCCCTGATCAGGGACCGCGTCGTGCAGGCGGACCGCGAGAGCGGACGCGCGCCGGTCCTGCCCGGCTGACCGCACCCCGAGGAAGGAGAGCGATGCACCACGCCCTGATCGTCGCCCGCATGGCGCCCGGTTCGGCGCCGGCGATCGCCGACGTGTTCGCCGAGTCCGACAGCGGCGAACTCCCGCACCTGGTCGGCGTCAACCGGCGCAGCCTCTTCCAGTTCGGCGAGGTCTATCTGCACCTCATCGAGTCCGAGCAGGACCCGGCGCCCGCCATCGCCAGACTCACCGGGCACCCGGAGTTCCGCAGCACCAGTGAGAAGCTGTCGGCGTACGTCAGCGCGTACGACCCGGCGACCTGGCGCAGCCCCAAGGACGCCATGGCGCACTGCTTCTACCGCTGGGAGCGGGACGCCCGCTCCTGAGCGAACGGCGGACACACCCGAGGCCGCCCGCCCCGCGACAGACGCGGAGCGGGCGGCCTCGGGTTTCCTCCGCGGCTCCCCGTCAGCGGGGCGGCACGGTGCACTCGAAGGCGTGCAGATAGGCGTTGACCGGGCGGATCTCGCCGATGACCAGGCCCGCGTCCGTCAGCCGGTCGACCATGCTCTGCCGGGTGTGCTTCGCACCGCCCACGTTGAGGAGCAGCAGCAGGTCCATGGCCGTCGTGAACCGCATGGACGGGGTGTCGTCCACCAGGTTCTCGATCACCACGACCCGGGCGCCGGGACGGGCCGCCCTGCGGATGTTGGCCAGCGTCCTGCGGGTGCTGTCGTCGTCCCACTCCAGGATGTTCTTGATGATGTACACATCCGCCTCGACGGGGATGTCCTCGCGGCAGTCGCCGGCCACCACCCGGGCCCGCGAGGCCAGAGAGCCGCCCGCCCGCAGCCGCGGATCGGCGTTCCCCGCCACTCCCGGCAGGTCGAGCAGCGTGCCGTGCAGGCCGGGGTGCTTGTCCAGCAGACTCACCAGGACGTGCCCCTGACCGCCTCCGATGTCGGCGACCGAGGACACCCCGCGCAGATCGAGCAGTTCGGCGACGTCCTCGGCGGACTGCCGGCTCGACGTCGTCATGGCCCGGTTGAAGACGTGCGCGGACTCGGGCGCGTCCTCGTTGAGGTAGGTGAAGAACTCCCGGTCGTACACGTCCTGGAAGACGTTGCGGCCGGAGCGCACCGCCTCGTCGAGCTTCGGCCAGACGTCCCAGGTCCACGGTTCGGTGCACCACAGCGCGATGTACCGCAGGCTGTGCGGGTCGTCCTCGCGCAGCAGCCGGGACATCTCGGTGTGGGCGAAGGTGCCGTCGGGGAGCTCGGTGAAGACGCCCCTGCAGGACAGGGCGCGCAGCAGCCGGCGCAGCGTGCGCGGCTCCGTCTTCACCTCGGCCGCGAGCGCCTCCACGGTCATGGGCGAGTCGTTCAGGGCGTCCGCCACGCCCAGGCGCGCGGCCGCGCGCACGGCGGCGGCGACCGCCGCGCCGAAGACGAGCTCCCGCAGCTGCATGGGCGGCGGGGGAGCGGGATCAACAGTCGTCATGTGTTCGCCTTGCCTTTGCTGTCGTGCCCCGTGGGGAACGGGGGGGTGGGGGCCGGTACGGGGAGGGACCGGTCAGCACATGCCCGCGGGCTCGGAGACCTTGCAGGTGTTGCCGCGGAAGGTGTTGCCCTGGCCGGTGTCGCGGTTGGCCAGGTCGGCCTTGCCGTTGCGCAGCACGACGTTGTCGCGGATCTCGTTGCGCTCGTTGACGGCGCCCACGAAGCTCTTGAACAGCACGATGCCGCCCGACAGCGGGGAGTCGCCCACGTTGTCCACGACCCTGTTCTCCGCGACGACCGTGTTCTCGGTGCCGGTCAGGACGATTCCCGAGCCCTGCAGGAAGGGCAGCCGGGGGGTCTTCGGGCAGAGCTTGTTGTTGGCGTGGATGTGGTTCCGGCGCAGCGTCATCGCCCCGGCGCGCGGCGTGGACTCGTCGCCCACGACGAAGACCGCGGCACAGTTCCCGGTCGCGTCGTTGTGGTCGACCGTCAGGTTCCGCAGCCGCCGGAGCGTGACGCCGATCCGGTTGCCGGACACCCGGTTGCGGGTGACCACCGTGCCCTGGGCGTCGGTGGCTCCCCCCTCCTCGTCGACGGTGTTGGCCAGGAACAGCCCGGCGTCGCCGTTGTCCCGGGCGATGTTGTGGCTGAGCTCGGCGCGCGCGGACCGTTGCTGGGCGATGCCCCAGGTGCCGTTCTTCTCGGCGATCACCCGCTGCACCCTCAGCCGGTCGGTCCACGAGGCCCACAGGCCGGACTTGGTGAAGCCCCGGAGCGTCAGCGAGCGCACGGTGACGCCCTCGACGGGACGGTCCTTCGTCCCGGTGACGCAGATGCCGTGGCCGGCCTTCGCGCACGCGTTGTCGGCACCGGCCGGGCCCGGCACGATCAGGGTCGGCAGGCCACCGGTCCCACGCAGCGTCAGGTTCGGTGTGGTGATGAGGACGCTCTCCCGGTAGGTGCCGGGGGAGAGCAGGACGGTGTCCCCCGGCCGGGCGGCGTCCACTGCCTTCTGGATCGATGCACCGGGGCCGACCCAGTGCACGCTGACGCTCCTCGCCGACGGTGCGGCGGCGCCCACGCCCGACGCCGCGAGGACCGCGGTGCACGCCAGGAGGGCGATCTGTCGTTTGGTCATATGGCGAAGCTATGAGCGCGAGTTCGGCCCGGCCACCGCTGATCGCCCGGGTGGGCTGCGCTCGTCCACCGGCGGAGGAACGCGGTCCGGGTGACGCCGGACGGGCACCGGGGACCTTCCGGCGTTCAGGCGGGGGCCGGCCCTGACCGGCCGGACACCGCTCCCTAGCCCGTTCGCACGCCGGGCGCCGACCCTTTCCGTGCGCCGGGCGATCCGCCGTGACCTGCGGTGATGATCACGGAACGGACGATCAAGGACCCGACCGGGGGACACCCGGGCCCGTCCGTCCCGTTGCGGTGACCACCGGCCGGGGTTTCCCTCGTGCTCGGAGCACAGCACAGGCGCCGCGCGGACGAGCCGGCCAGGAAAGCTCCGCCGAAGGAGAGAAGCATGCGCCTCGCGCGTACCGGTTCACAGCTCGCCCTGGTCCTGGGCGCCCTCGTTCTGTCCGCCCCCACCGCCGTCGCCGCCGTGGCGGAGCCGGCGGCCGGTGAGGCCGCCGGCGACGTCCGGATCAGCCCGGGGAAGGCGGCCCCCGGCACCACCGTCACCGTCACCACGTCCGCCTGCGGCAACGAGACGTACGGCAAGGGCGAGTCCGAGGCGGCCGGCTCGTTCCACCTCCTGCCGGGTGACCGGAAGGGCGTCCTGGTGGGCGAGTTCCGGCTGCCCGAGGACGCCGTCTCCGGCACGGACACGGTGACCCTCAAGTGCCCGCCCCGGATCAAGCAGACCGTCACCTACCAGATCTCCGGCCGTCCGCACGGAGCCGTCGAAGCCGGCTTCGGCTGGGCCGCCGGGGCTGCCGAGGGTGACGACAAGGGCCTCCAGCTCGCCCTGGGCGGGCTGCTGCTCGGCGGCGCCGTCGTCGGCGGGGTGATCAGGCTGCGCCGGACCTCCGCGTGACCGCACCCCCCGGGCGCCGCACCGCGAGGAACCGCGCCCGGGGGCCAGGCACCGACCAGAGGCACCATCACCATGAGGAACGGCCACGGCCCGAGGGCCACCGGAACGCCACCGCGGCGCGCCCCTTCGATCACGGCGCTCGCCTGGACCGCGCTCGCCGGCACCCTGCTGCTGGCCCACGCCCTGCCCGACGACGGCCCGCGGGGCACGACGGCGGCCCGGGCCCGGCCGTCCTCCACCCGCCCCGTCGTCCCCGCCGCGCGGCCGCTGCCCGACGCGGACCCGACGCGGATCAGGATCCCGGCCATCGGCGTCGACGCTCGTCTCACGCCCTTGGAGCTGGACGGGACCGGGGCGCTGCAACCCCCGCCCGCCTCGGACCCGACCCTCGCCGGCTGGTACGCCGACGGCACCGCGCCCGGGGCACGGGGCACCGCCGTCGTGACGGGGCACGTCGACACCCCGGCCGGACCGGCCGTCTTCCACCGGCTCGACGGCCTGCCCCGCGGCACCGAGATCGCGGTCGAACGCGAGGACGGCCGCACCGCCCTCTTCACGGTCGACGTGGTCGAGGAGCACGCCAAGGAAGGGTTCCCCGACGACAGGGTCTACGGCAGCTCCGACCGCCCGGAGCTCCGGCTGATCACCTGCGGCGGCGACTGGTCCCGAAGCACCGGCTATCAGGCCAACACGGTCGTGTACGCCACCCTGACCGGGACGAGGTGACCGTCCGGCCCGGTCACCGCCCGGTGCGACCCGGCTACCCGGCGCACAGCCGGGGATGAGAGGGTCTTGCGGGTGAGTGAGACACCGACGAACACCCTGCAATACCGTACTGACGGCCGCGAGGATGCTCCCGTTCTCGTCCTGGGCCCCTCGCTCGGCACCACCTGGCACATGTGGGACCGCCAGATACCCGAGCTCACCCGCAGCTGGCGGGTCGTCCGCTTCGACCTGCCCGGGCACGGCGGCGCCCCCGCCCAGCCCGCCGCCTCCGTCGCGGAGCTCGGCGACCGGCTGCTCGCCACCCTGGACGAGCTCGGCATCCAGCGCTTCGGCTACGCCGGCTGCGCCTTCGGCGGCGCCATCGGCCTCGACCTGGCGCTGCGCGCCCCGCACCGGGTCGCCTCGCTCGCCCTCGTCGCCACCTCGCCCCGCTTCGGCAGCGCCGACGAGTTCCGCCGGCGCGGCGTGATCGTGCGCACCAACGGCCTGGAACCGATCGCCCGCACCGCGCCCGAGCAGTGGTTCACGCCCACCTTCGCCGCCGCCCAGCCCGCCATCGTCGACTGGGCCGTGCAGATGGTCCGCACCACCGACCCCGGCTGCTACATCGCCGCCTGCGAGGCGCTCGCCGTCTTCGACGTCCGCGAGGCACTCGACCGCATCGGCGTGCCCGCCCTCGTCCTCGTCGGCTCCGAGGACGAGATCACCGGTCCCGCAGAGGCGCGCACCCTCGTCGCCGGCATCGCCGACGCCCGGCTGGCCGTGGTCCCCAGCGCCTCCCACCTCGCGCCCGTCGAGCAGCCCGCCGCCGTCACCGAGCTGCTCACCGGCCACTTCGCCCCCCTCGCCCACGAGCCCTCGGGCACCCTGGCCGTGCCGCCGATGCCGCCGGCCTCGGCACCCGTCGTCCCGGTCGCCGAGATCGCCCCGGCGGGCGCCGAGGACGCGGAGGAGGGGCCGCGCCCCGATCCGTACGAGAGCGGGCTCAAGCTGCGCCGGGAGGTGCTCGGCGACGCCCATGTCGACGAAGCGCTCGCCGACGGCTTCGGCGCCGCCTTCCAGAACCTCGTCACCCGCTTCGCCTGGGGCGAGGTGTGGAGCCGCGACGGCCTCGACCGGCGCACCCGCAGTGCGGTCACCCTGTCCGCGCTGATCGCCGGCGGCCACCACGACGCCCTCGCCGACCACACCCGGGCCGCCCTGCGCAACGGCCTCACCCCGGACGAGCTCCGCGAGATCCTGCTCCAGACCGCCGTCTACTGCGGGCTCCCCGCCGCCGAGAGCGCGCTGCGCGTGGTCAGCCGCGTGATCAAGGAGGACACCACCCCGCAGGCGTAGGCTGCGCCCGTGAAGCTGACGAAGAACACCCACGCCTGCGTCCGGTTGGAGAAGGACGGCCGGACGCTCGTCATCGACCCGGGGATGTTCACCGAGGAGGACGCCGCGCTCGGCGCGGACGTCCTCCTCGTCACCCACGAGCACCCCGACCACTTCGACGAGGGGCGGCTGCGGGCCGCCCTGGAGGCCGACCCGGCCGTCGAGGTGTGGACGCTGCGGAGCGTCGCCGATCAGCTGGCGGCGGCGTTCCCCGGCCGGATCCACACCGTCGGCGACGGCGACGCCTTCACCGCGGCCGGGTTCGACGTCCAGGTGCACGGCGAGCTGCACGCGGTGATCCACCCGGACATCCCGCGGATCACCAACATCGGCTTCCTGATCGACGGCGCAGTCTTCCACCCCGGCGACGCGCTGACCGTGCCCGACCGCCCGGTGGAGACCCTCTTCCTGCCGGTCATGGCCCCGTGGAACAAGATCTCCGAGGTCATCGACTACGTGCGGGAGGTCGGGCCGGTCCGCGCGTACGACATCCACGACGCCCTGCTCACCGACCTGGCCCGGCCGATCTACGACCGCCAGATCGGCGCCCTCGGCGGCACCGACCACCGGCGTCTCACCCCCGGCGACTCGGCCGAGCTCTGACCGTCCCCGCGCCGGATCCGACCGCGCTCCGACCGTGCCCGCGCCGGATCCGGCCGGCTGTCACACCCCGCCGTTAGGCTTGCGGTCATGCGCATCGCCACCTGGAACGTCAATTCGATCACCGCCCGGCTGCCCCGGCTCCTGGCCTGGCTGGAGAGCACCGGCACCGATGTGCTGTGCATCCAGGAGACCAAGTGCACGGCCGAGCAGTTCCCCACCGAGGAGCTGCGCGAGCTGGGGTACGCATCGGTGGTCAACGCCACCGGCCGGTGGAACGGGGTCGCCCTCGTCTCCCGGGTCGGCCTGGAGGACGTGGTCACCGGCCTGCCCGGCGGTCCCGAGTACGAGGGCGTGCCGGAGCCGCGGGCCGTCTCCGCGACCTGCGGCCCGGTCCGCGTCTGGTCGGTGTACGTGCCGAACGGGCGTGAGGTGGCCCACGAGCACTACGCGTACAAGCTGCGCTGGCTGGAGGCGCTCAAGGCCGCCGTCGCCGAGGACGCGGCGGGCGAGCGCCCCTTCGCCGTGCTCGGCGACTACAACATCGCGCCGACCGACGAGGACGTCTGGGACATCGCCGTGTTCGAGGGCGCGACCCACGTCACCGAGCCCGAGCGGGCCGCGCTCGCCGGGCTGCGCGAGACCGGCCTCGCCGACGTGGTGCCCCGCCCGCTGAAGTACGCCCACCCGTACACGTACTGGGACTACCGCCAGCTCTGCTTCCCGAAGAACAGGGGCATGCGCATCGACCTGGTGTACGGCAACAAGCCGTTCGCGGACGCCGTCAAGGACAGCTACGTCGACCGCGAGGAGCGCAAGGGCAAGGGCGCCTCCGACCACGCCCCGGTCGTCGTCGATCTCGACGTCTGACACACCGCCCGGGGATCGGGACGATCTCCGCGCGCCGGGTGGTGCCCGTGGGAGCGGGATGCGACGCTGGTCGGATGAACATCCCCTTCCTGGACAACTGGCGCAAGCGGCACGACGCCGAACGGTCCCCGCTGGTCTCGGCCTTCGACCGGGACCCGGAGGGGGTGGCCGAACTGCTCGCCGAGTGCGAGCTGCTGCGCGCCCGTGCCCAGGTGGCCGGGGTGTCGCTCGACGACACGCCCCGCTCCCTCGCGGCGCTCGACCAGATCCCGCCGCGCTGGCGGGACGATCCCGAGGAGCTGCCCTGGATCGGCAACGACGCGGGGCTGTACCTGGGCACGGTCCTCGTGCGGACCGTGCCCGGGGCCGGCTGGCAGCTCCGGCCGGACGGGCAGCCGGTGGTCCGGCTCGCCTCCGGGCGGGAGATCGACGTGGTCGCCGCCGGTCTCGACTGGGCCGCCACGGGGGCACCCGAGCTCTCCCAGATCTATGCCGAGTCGGCCGAGTTCTGACCCCGGCCCCGGCGCCGCCCCGTCCCTGCCGCCGCGTCCTGCCGTAAATACGGCTTATCCCGCCGTCCTGCGTGTCGGCCGTGAAGTCCCTTTTTCCCGGGGATAGTCGACGCTGAGCTCGACATCGGCCGAGAGACACGGGGGCAGGCAGCACATGACCGTCACGGCCAAGGAGGGCCGGTCCTGAACGGGCGGGAAGCACCCGGTGCCCCGCGCCTCCTCCGACATCGCTCTCCCCGAACCGCCCACGCTGCTGCCGGGCCGGGAGTAGCCTCGTGCGTCCCCGGGAGCCCGGCACGGGCCCTGCCCGCCCGGCAGCAGCCGGTGATCACTCCGCCCGCAGCGGTACCGACACGTAACTCGGGTCGGCCGCGGGGGAGGAGAAGGTCAGCTGCGCGCCGGTCGGGTTGTGCTCGATGTACAGCGGGTCGACGGTGTCCACGACCAGGGCGAGCCGGTGACCGGCCGGCACGTCGTACGCCGTGGAGAACAGCTCCAGATCGACGGAGAACGCCTTCCCCGGAGCCTTGCCGTGGAAGGTGTACGGGGCGTTGCTGATCAGCTTGCCGATGCCCAGCGGGCCGACGTCGTAGAGGTACGCGACGAAGGTGCCGCTCTCCGCGGTCGGGGTGACGGTGGTGTGCAGCCGGGCCGTGCCGCGTACCCGCTGCGGGGTGGCGTACCGCTCGGACTGCCAGACGCCCGCGAAGGCGCGGGGGAGCAGCGGGATCGAGGCGGTGGGCGGCGCCTGGAAGAACTGGTCCAGGAGGTTGGACAGCATGACGACGCCGCCGTTGGCGCCCGAGTCGACGTTCGCCCAGAGGTGCTCGGAGCCGCCGAGCGCGAACCGGTGCTGGTGCGCGTTGACCGCCTTCCAGTCCGGGTAGCCCTCGTAGCCGGCGGCGGAGCGCGGCTTGAGCTGGACCGGCTGCTCGCGGTCGACGCCGTTGTCCACGCCCTTCAGGTAGTGGTCGAACCAGCGGTGGGCGTTGGTCCAGGTGTCGTTGGGCAGTCCGAGCAGGCCGGTGGCCTCGGCGGTGGCGTGGTCGCCGGGCCGGAACTCCAGGCGCTTGGGGCCGCTCAGCTTCTCGTAGAAGCTCGCGAACTGGTTGGGCGGGAAGATGGTGTCGCCCCAGGCGTTGCCGAGCATGACGGCCGGCCGGTTGGCGTTGATCGCGTCGACGTAGGTGACCGCGGAGCGCTTGCGCCCCCAGGCGATCATCTCGTCCTCCTTGGTCAGGTCGGAGGACAGGAAGTCGCCCAGGATCTGCTGGAGTTCGGGGCCCGGGCGGCCCGTGAGGTACCCCGCGCCGCCGAGCAGCGCGGCGGCCTGGAGGTGCTGGGTGCGCCCGCTGTAGATGGACTCGATGAGGTCGGCCCAGCCGCTGAGCGCGGCGACGGCCTTGATCCGCTTGTCGTGCGCGGCGGCGAGCAGGCTGATGCCTGCGCCGTACGAGACGCCCGCCATGCCGACCTTGGCGGGGTCGGCGGGGGTGTTCGCGAGGGCCCAGTCGATGACCCGGGACGCGTCGGCGATGTCCTTGGGTCCCGCGGTCTCGATCTCGCCGCCGGACTGCCAGAAGCCGCGGGAGTTGTAACTCACCACGACGTAGCCGGAGTCGGCGAGCTTCTGGGCCTGTGCGAGGTACTCGATCTGGGGCACGGCCCAGCTGGTGGGGAGCACGATCACCGGGAAACGGGTGCCGCCGTCGGAACCGGCCGGGGTGACGACGTTGGCCTTGAGGACGGTGCCGCCGTCCCCGGTGATGTCGACGAAGCGGAGGGAGCCGGAGGTCTCGGCGTGGGCGGCGGGGGCGAGCCCGAGGGCCGCCCCGGCGACGAGGGCGGCCGAGACGGCGTAGGCCAGGGCTGTGCGCACGGGTCACTCCTCACTGGATGTCACTGATGGGGGGCAGTGAAGTGACCCGACGGTAACGTCGGCGGCTTACCGAAGGTAACTGATCGGTAAGTTACGCAAGGGTAACGATTGGCGGAATGCCGACTTCAGTGGCCTCCCGCGACCTCCGCGGCTTCCACGCCTTCGGCGGCTTCCGCGACTTCAGCGCAGAGCGCTCTTCGCCTGCCAGTCCGCCCAGCTCAGGTTCCACTCCCCGTAGCCGTTGTTCAGCGCCTGGGTGCCCTTGGCGTCGGAGCCGGTGATCTCGAACGGGTCCCCGACCTGCACCTGGTCGTACACCGAGCGGGCGTCCGCGTCGCTCATCCCGATGCAGCCGGAGCTCTTGTTGGCGTTGCCGAAGTACGCCGCGTTCCACGGCGCCGCGTGGGCACACATGTCCGACCAGGTCAGCCGCATCGAGTGGTCGACCATCTCCCCGCCCTTGTCGTCCGTCACCGTGACCTGCTGGAGCCGCGGCCCCTCGGTGAGCGTCACGACCACCGGCGAGCCCGCCTGCGCCCGTTCCCCCGTCGGATTCACCGCGATCCGCGTACGCGGCGCGTCCCCCGCCGACCCCTCGGCGTCACCCGCGCCCCCGCCCCGCCACCGCACGCCCCGAGCGTGACGGCGAGTGCGGTGGTGACGAGCAGGGCGGCGGGCACGGATAGACGGCTCACGGGAACGACCTCCGGCGGTGATCTCTTACGGAGGGTGAGAGTCCCGGCGACCGGAGACGGTTCCGTACATGTGGACTATTTCCGGGATGTCGGATGCGAGATGGGCGACGTCAGGAGCCGTCGAGGAGCGCGACGGCCTCCACGAGGTCGGTGTGCGCCTCGGCGTACCGCGTGGCGGCGAGACGGAACATGGCGCGGTCGGTCAGCGCCCGGCCGAGCCGGACCTCCCCGTCGGGAAGGCGACGGGCGAGGGCCACGCCCTCGTCGACGAGCGGCCCGATCTCCTCCGCGAAGCGGTAGAAGTGGTTCGACCGGAACAACGCCCTGCGCACGGTGAGCCGGCGGTGGACGGTCAGGAGCTCGCGCGGGAGCCCGGCGTCACGGAGGCGCACCGCCTCCTCCTCCAGCGCGGGGACGGACCCCGCGAACGCCTCCCTCGCGTCGGCGGACCAGTGGCGGACCTCGGTGCCGAGGGCGGGCATCGGCGCGTCAGGTGTCGGGGCGGGTTCGTCGGCGCGCCCGGAAAGGGCGAGCAGACCGGCCCACGTCTCGTAGTCGCGGCTCCACCGCTTGGCCTCATCGCTCCGCGTCAGTCCGCCGACGACGGTGAGGGCCTCCCGCCGGCTCGACCGGGCCTCGGCGTGCCGCCCGGACGCGTCCAGCATCCACGCGTGGTGGGAGAGCCGCTGGGCCAGGCCGCCCGGCGGAGTCTCGCCCGCTCCGACCGCGCGCCGGTACGCCTCCACGAGTCCGGCGAAGACCGTCAGCGCCTGCTCGTGCCGCCCGGCGGCGTCCAGTTCCGCCGCCCAGGCGATCTCCGCGGCGTCCGGACGGTGCGGCCACTGCGCCCGCTCGGCCCGCGCGGCGGCCTCGTGCAGCTCCGCCGCCTCCTCGTGGCGTCCCTCCTCGGCCAGGACGGCGGCGAACCGTGAGGGAGCGAACGCGCCCAGCTCCTCGCACGCCACGAGCCCTTCCGCCCGCCGCCCCAGGGCGAACAGGGTGCGCTCGTAACCGCTCAACGCCTGCCGGAACAGCCGCTCCCTCTTCGGCTCGTCCTCCCCGAGGAGCCGGGCGATGGCCAGCGCCTCGGCGAAGGACCGCAGCCTCAGGTCCGGCCGGGCCCGCAACTCCGGTTGGCAGCCCAAGGAGTGCAGCGCGCCTGACAGTTTGGGCAGATACGTCAGCGGGCCCACCTCCGCCAGGATCCGGTAGGCGTCGATCAGTTGCCTCAAGGGCGGCTCGTGCGTCCCCAGCAGCAACACCTGCGCCCGCACCACGGCGTCGCGATCGATCTTCCCCATGCTCCCCCTGTTCTCCGTGCTCTCCGTGCTCTCCGTGTTCTCCGTGATCCACGTGTTCTCCACGTGGTGCACGACGGAGATTCTGGGAGTCGGAGGACAGCCCGGACAAGGCGCGCGAACTGTGCGTTCCGTCCTACGAAAACGGCCTCTGACCTGTCATGATGGAGACGTCTTCACCTCGACGGGAGGGCCGGTGGGGAACGCGAGCGACACACCTGACGTCACCGACGTCCCCGATGTCTTCGACCCGCGGATCTACGCCGCGGGGATTCCGCACGACCGCTACCGCGCCCTGCGCGACCACCACCCGGTCGCCCGCCAGGCGGAGTACGAGGTCCTCGGCTGGCCCGCCGGGCCCGGGTTCTGGGCCGTGACGCGGCACGCCGACGTCGTGCGGGTGCTCAAGGACGCCGGCGGGTTCTCCTCGTACCTCGGCGCCACCCAGATCCGGGACCCCGACCCGGCCGACCTGCCGTTCATCCGGCGCATGATGCTCAACCAGGACCCTCCCGGCCACGGCCGGCTGCGGCGGCTCGTCAGCCGCGCGTTCACACCCGGCCGGATCGAGCGGTTCGCCGCGACCGCACGCGGCCGCGCGCGTGAACTCCTCGCCGCCGCACGGGAGTCGGGAGGCGACGAGGTGGACCTCGTGCGGGCCGTCACCGACGACTACGCGCTGCTCAATCTCACCGACCTGCTCGGCGTACCCGCGAGCGACCGCGGCCTGCTGCACACCTGGACCGAGCGCGTCATCGCCTACCAGGACCCCGACGAGCCGCCCGTCCTCGACACCGTGGGCCGACCGGTCAACCCGCGCTCACCCGCGATGCTCGCCGAGATGTTCCGCTACGCGCAGGAGCTCGCCGCGCACAAGCGCGCGCACCCCGCCGACGACATCATGACCGTCCTCGCGGAGTCCGAACTCCACGACGCGGAACTGGAGATGTTCTTCTTCCTGCTGACCGTCGCCGGCAACGACACGGTGCGCAGCGCCGCCCCCGGCGGACTGCTCGCCCTCGCCGGACACCCCGACGAGCGGGCCCGGTTGTGGCGCGGCGAGGTCGGCATGGACACGGCCGTGGACGAACTGCTGCGCGTCCACCCGCCCGTGCTCTCGTTCCGGCGCACCGCCACCCGGGACACGGAGCTGGCCGGAGTGCCGATCGCCGCCGGGGACAAGGTCGTCGTCCTCCACGCCTCGGCCAATCACGACGAGCGGGTCTTCGCCGATCCGCACCGCGTGGACCTCGCCCGCACCCCCAACCCGCACGTCTCCTTCGGTGACGGCCCGCACGTGTGCCTCGGCGCCCATTTCGCCCGGCTCCAGCTCCGCCTCCTTCACGAAGAGCTGCGGGATGCCTGCGGGGACCTGGAGCTCGCCGGCCGGCCGCGGCGGCTGGTCTCCAACTTCATCAACGGCATCAAGACGCTGCCCGTGCGGGCCGGCTGGCGGGACTGACCGGCGCCGTCCGCGCCTGCCGGGTCACGTCCGCCACCAGCTCGACCACATCGGGGCCGTACGCCTGGGAGTTGACCACCTTCAGGAGCAGGACGAAGGAGCCGCCCCGGTGGCGTCGGGCGAGCCTCTCGTGGTGCCGGGCCAGATAGCGGGTCGCCGCCTGGTTGTTGATGGCACGCTGCCCGCAGAACAGGAAGACCGGGCGGCCCCCCTCGCCGGCCGTGAGCCGCGCGAGCAGCACGTACTCGACGACGCCCGGCTCCATGCGGTAGACGTCGTCGCCGATCCGTATCGCGCCCCGCTCCTCGGCCGGCTCCCGGTCCACGCTCATCCGCAGCCCCGGCAGCAGGCTGGCCAGGTGGGCGCCCATACGCCGATTCGCGCCGGGCCCGCCCACGCAGAACTCCGTGCGTTCGCCGAAGCCCTGCTGGGCCAGATCGTGCTGGACGATCCGCGCGTGCGCCCCGCAGTCCTTGACGAGTGCGGACAGTTCGAGGAGCGCCGACACGTCGTAGCGGTGCACCGCGCTGTCGCTGCCCGCCTCCCGGTGCACCACGAGCAGGCACTCGGAGTGACTCGGCAGCCCGAAGAAGGCCTGTTTCCTGCGGAGTTTGCGCCGCCACAGGTAGGTGCGGGTCAGCCAGCCGAGCAAGCCGCTGACTCCGGTGGCGAGCACGCCCAGGACGACGTTGCGCACGTCTTCGTTCATGGGCGCGCATGCTACTGGGCACCGGTCGACTGTTCGAGAGGCGGTCCTGACGGGAGGCGGGGACAGCGGTTACGCTGCGCGGACGGTCGTCGACTGGAGGTAGTGATGCAGTCTCAGTTGCGGCGTTCAGCCGTCCGAAACGGCTCCGTCCTGGCCGTCGCCGCGACGGTGCTCTCGGTGGGCGCCGCCGCGCCGCCGACCGCCGCGCCGCCCCGTCCGGCACCCGCGAAGGCGCCGGTCGCCACCGGCTGGGGCGGAGCCGTCGCCAGCGTCGACGCCGACGCCTCCGCGGCCGGCGTCGAGGTGCTCCGCAACGGCGGCAACGCCGTCGACGCCGCCGTCGCCGTGGCCGCGGCCCTGGGCGTCACCGAGCCGTACTCGGCCGGCATCGGCGGAGGCGGCTACTTCGTCTACTACGACGCGAAGACGCGTACCGTCCACACGATCGACGGCCGCGAGACCGCGCCCGGCTCCGCCGACGCCGACCTCTTCGTCGAGAACGGCAAGCCCATCCCCTTCGAGGAGGGCATGACCAGCGGCCGCGGCGTCGGCGCCCCCGGCACCCCCGCCACCTGGGAGACCGCCCTCGACGCCTGGGGCAGCAAGCCGCTCCGCAAGCTCCTGCAGCCGGCCGAGCGCCTCGCCCGCGACGGCTTCACCGTCGACGCCACCTTCCGCGCCCAGACCGCCGGCAACGAGGCCCGCTTCCGCGACTTCCCCGCCTCCGCCGAACTCTTCCTGCCCCAAGGGCAGTTGCCCGTGGTCGGCTCGACCTTCAAGAACCCCGACCTGGCCCGCACCTACGAGCAGCTGGGCCGCCAGGGCGTCGGGGCGCTCTACAAGGGCCCGCTCGCCCGCGACATCGTCAACACCGTCCAGCACCCGCCGGTGCGCGAGGGCGCCACCCGGGTGGTGCGCTCCGGTGACCTCACCGAGGACGACCTCGCCGACTACGACACGATCCGGCGGCGGCCCACGAAGGTCTCGTACCGCGGCCTCGACGTCTACTCCATGGCGCCCTCCTCCTCCGGCGGCACCAGCGTCGGCGAGGCCCTCAACATCCTGGAGGGCACCGACCTGGCCGGCGCCGGCCAGGCCCGCTACCTGCACCGCTTCATCGAGGCCAGCCGGATCGCCTTCGCCGACCGCGGCCGCTGGGTCGGCGACCCGGCCTTCGAGGACGTGCCCACCCGCGGCCTGCTCTCCCAGCGGTACGCCGACTCCCGGGCCTGCCTGATCCGGGACGACGCCGCCCTCACCAGCCCGCTGGCGCCGGGCGACCCGCGTGACCCGAAGCCCTGCGCGAGCGGCGGCACGGCCGCCCCGACCACGTACGAGGGCGAGAACACCACCCACCTGACCGTCGGCGACAAGTGGGGCAACGTCGTCGCCTACACCCTCACCATCGAGTCCACCGGCGGCAGCGGCATCACCGTGCCCGGGCGCGGCTTCCTGCTCAACAACGAGCTGACCGACTTCTCCTTCGCCCCGGCCAACCCCGCCGTGCACGATCCCAACCTGCCCGGCCCCGGCAAGCGCCCGCGCTCCTCGATCTCGCCGACGATCGTCCTCGACAAGGCGGGCCGGCCGGTCCTGGCGCTCGGCTCCCCGGGCGGCGCCACCATCATCACCACCGTCCTGCAGACCCTCACCGGGGTCGTCGACCGTGGCCTGCCGCTGGTCGACGCCATCGCCGCGCCCCGCGCGAGCCAGCGCAACCAGGCGACCACGGAGCTCGAACCGGCCCTGTGGAACAGCCCGCTGAAGGCCGAGCTGGAGGCGATCGGGCACGGCTTCCGGCAGAACCCGGAGATCGGCGCTGCCACCGGCGTCCAGCGACTGCCCGACGGGCGCTGGCTGGCCGCCGCCGAGACCGTCCGCAGGGGCGGAGGTTCGGCGATGGTGGTGCGACCGGACGCCGGCTGAAGGACCGCGGTCCGCGGCCGGGGACCGCGCCCCGTGCGGGTCGTGGCGGCGGCTACAGGGCCGTCAGGACGCGCGGACCGGCGTCCGTGATCGCCACGGTGTGCTCGGTGTGGGCAGCGCGTGAGCCGTCGACCGTGCGGATCGTCCAGCCGTCCGCGGCCGTGTAGTGGTGGTCGCGGCCGCCGCCGATCAGCATCGGCTCGATCGCGACCACCATGCCGTGCCGCAGCGGCATCCCCCGGCCCGGGCGCCCCTCGTTGGGGACGTCCGGGCCCTCGTGCATGGTGCGGCCCACACCGTGCCCGCCGAGGCCGTCCGGGATGCCGTACCCGGCCCGCCGGCAGACCCGTCCGACGGCGTGCGCGATGTCCCCGACGCGGTTGCCGACCACGGCCGCCGCGATGCCTGCCTCCAGGGCCTCGTACGCCGTGTCGATCAGCCGGGTGTCCTCGGGGCGTGCCCGGCCGACCGTGAAGCTCACCGCCGAGTCGCCGACCCAGCCGCCGAGCACCGCCCCGCAGTCCGCGCTCAGCAGGTCGCCGTCCGCGAGCCGGGTGCCGTCCGGCACGCCGTGCACGATGGCGTCGTTCACCGACAGGCAGACCACCGCCGGGAAGGGCACCGGGGCCCAGCGCGGGTGGTAGTCGAGGAACGGCGAGCCGGCGCCCGCCGCCGTGAGCACCTCGCGCGCGGCCCGGTCGAGTTCGGCGAGCGTCACACCGGGCGCCGCCTTCTCCCGTACGGCGTCCAGGGCCTGGGCCACCACCCGCCCCGCCTCGCGCATGAGCAACAGGTTCTCGTCCGTCTTGATCTCCACCATGCCAATTACTATACCGGTATTAGAATGGGTTCCATGGTGCGAACCCCCCTGACCCCCGAAGAGCGCGAGCGCGGCGAACGGCTCGGCCACCTGCTGCGCGTGGCCCGAGGCGACCGCTCGATGGCCGAGATCGCCGCCGCGGCCGGGCTCTCCGCGGAGACCCTCCGCAAGATCGAGACCGGCCGCGCCCCGACTCCCGCCTTCTTCACCGTGGCCGCGCTCGCGGGTGTGCTCGGGCTGTCGATGGACGAGCTGGTGGCGCGGTGTGCCCTCGTCGCCGCGGCCACCTAGGATCGCCGCAAGGGGAACTGCCCAGGGGGGTACAGAACATGAAGCCGAGTCCTGAACTGCGTCTGCTGGGAAACGCCGTCCTCGCGGTCCTGTACGCGACGGGCGTGTACGTCCACGTGACGCACCCGGTGATCGAGGGTGCCCCGTGGCGCTGGCTCATGTGGCCGGTCCTGGTGATCGGGCTGCTCGGCTCCCTCCGGGGGGCGGGCCTCGCGTGGCGGGACCGGACGGCCCGCCGCGAAGCCTGAGGCACCCCCGGCCCGGTCCTCGGGCCGACACCGCGAGCCGCGCCCGACGGTGGCCCGCCCGCCCCCGTCCGTGACGGGGGACACCCTCGCGCGCGCGGGCCGGGCGGCCCCTGCGTAAGCTCGGCGCTCGTGATGCCCGAAGAGCTGCGGCACGGCCGCTACGTCAGCCTGACCACCTTCCGGAAGAACGGCACCGGGGTCGCCACACCCGTCTGGTACGCGGTCGAGGGCGAGCAGCTGTACGCCTGGACCCGCACCGACTCCTGGAAGGTGAAGCGGCTGCGTCGCGACCCCCGGGTCGTGGCGGCGGTCTGCGACATGCGCGGGAACGTGGCGGAGGACGCCGTACGGGTGGAGGGTACGGCCCGGCTGGTCACCGGCGAGGAGCTGCGCCGGGTCCGCCGCCTGCTCTCCCGCAAGTACACGTGGCAGTACTGGGCCGTCGACTGGCCCGCCACCCTCGCCCGCCTCGGGAAGCGCCCCCACACGGGCATCGTCGTGAGCTTCACGGCCCCCTGACCGAAAACTCTGTGTAGCCGTCCCGTAACACGACTGCGGTCCAATGCCGGTGGACCGAAAGGCAGTGGAATGACGGTGCATCAACTCCCGGCGGAAGTGGCGGCTTTCGCGGGCTGGCTGAGCGACCTGGCCGGCCGTCTCGACCCGGGCGAGGGCTGGTACGGGGTCTTCGCCACCCGCGACCCGGAAGGGATGCGCGCCTGCTTCGAGGGGACGGACATCCTCCCCTGGGACGTCGTGGAATCGCTCCTCCACGACCTGGCCGAACCTCCCGACGGTCCCTGGGCCGCCCGGGGCCGCGCCCTGCACGAGGCGGCGTCGACGGCCCACGACCGCACCCCCGGCGGGGCGGCGGCCCTCGCCGGACGCCGCGAGCTGATGCGACGCGAGGCCCGCCTCGCGGAGGCCCGGGTCCAGGAGCTGGGCACGGCGCCGGACACCACCGGCGAACTGGCCTGGGCCCAGGACGACCTGGCCCGTGCGAGCGCCCGGGTCGCCGAGCTGACCACCCGCCTGGCCCGGCTGACCGCCGGCACCGCCGCCACACCGCCGGACCCGCCGACCCGGCGGCCCGGGCGCCGCCCGCGAGGGGCGCGCTACGCATGGCTGGAGGACCCGGAACCGGCCCCGGCACCGGACCTGCCGTCGGCCCCGGCGACGGCTCCGCGCGGCGCCCGCTTCGCACCGGTGCCGACGCCGGACCTGCCCGGGACCCCGCACCCGCCGCCGAGAGGCGCCCGCTTCGCCCCGCCCCCCACCGAGCCGGAGCCGACCGCGTCCCCCGCCGCCGACCAGGCCGCCCGCGCCGCCGGCAACGCGGTCTACGCACTCCGCCGGCTGCGCGCCCAGGGCCGCAGCGGCGAGGCGCACGCCCTGCTCTGCGAGGCCCTGGCCGGGCCCCCCGCCTGGCTGCCCGCGCTCGCCGCCGAGCTGCACGCCGCGGGGCTCGGCGCCGACTGGGCCACCCTGCTCTGGGAGGCCGCCTCCCTGCCGCCGGCCCGGCTCGCCGCCGTCGCGGGCGCCCTGGCCGACGCGGGCCGCCCGTACGACTGCGACCAGCTGCTGCGCCAGGGCGTCGCCCGCCCGGTCGAGGAGCTGGCCGGAGCCTGCGCGGCCCTGCACGCCGAGGGGCACCATGCCGAGGCCCGGGCCCTGCTGGCCGCCTTCCTGCGGGCCCGCACCCCCGAGGAGGCCGCCCGTCTCGCCGCCACGGACCCACCGGCCCTCGCCCCGGCGCTCCTCGCGGCCGCCCGAGCCCTCTCCCCGACGCGCGAACGCGACCTGCTCCACGCCCTGCGCGTCGCCGGCCTGGCCTGAGGACGTCGCTCCGCTGCCGTCGCGCTGCCGTCGCGCAGCCGTCACCTTCGGCCATCCTCGGCAGATCGGTACGCTCACGGACGTGTCGGTACGTGTCCGACGTGGACCACTCGGGTATGAAACATGATCGACTCCGCTACTTCACGGCAGTGGTCTTGCTCCGGGGTGTGACGGGGCTTACGTTCTCCTCCTACGCATCGCGTCTACGTGCGTAGAGGCTCTCTGACGCCGCGCCGAAGGAGTAGCTCATGACCGACGTCGTACGTGCCGCGCTCGTCCAGGCGACCTGGACCGGCGACACCGAATCCATGATCGCCAAGCATGAGGAGCACGCCCACGAGGCGGCCCGGCAGGGGGCGAAGGTCATCGGGTTCCAGGAGGTGTTCAACGCCCCCTACTTCTGCCAGGTGCAGGAGCCCGAGCACTACGGCTGGGCCGAGCCCGTGCCCGACGGGCCCACCGTGCGCCGGATGCAGGCGCTCGCCCGGGAGACCGGGATGGTGATCGTCGTGCCCGTCTTCGAGGTCGAGGGCGCCGGCTTCTACTACAACACCGCCGCCGTCATCGACGCCGACGGCTCCTATCTGGGCAAGTACCGCAAGCACCACATTCCCCAGGTCAAGGGCTTCTGGGAGAAGTACTACTTCCGCCCGGGCAACGTCGGCTGGCCCGTCTTCGACACCGCCGTCGGCAAGGTCGGCGTCTACATCTGCTACGACCGCCACTTCCCCGAGGGCTGGCGCCAACTCGGACTCAACGGCGCACAGTTGGTCTACAACCCCTCGGCCACCCACCGCGGCCTCTCGTCCTACCTGTGGCAGCTGGAGCAGCCCGCGGCCGCCGTCGCCAACGAGTACTTCGTCGCCGCCATCAACCGTGTCGGCATCGAGGAGTACGGCGACAACGACTTCTACGGCACCAGCTACTTCGTCGACCCGCGCGGCCAGTTCGTCGGCGACGTCGCCTCCGACAAGGAGGAGGAGCTCCTGGTCCGCGACCTCGACTTCGGGCTCATCGAGCAGGTGCGCCGGCAGTGGGCCTTCTACCGCGACCGCCGCCCCGACGCCTACGACGGGCTGGTGCAGCCGTGAGCAGCCTCCACGACCGCCACCGCGCCGTCATCCCCGACTGGGTCGCCCTCTACTACAAGGACCCCGTCGAGCTCACCCACGGCGAGGGCCGCCACGTCTGGGACTCCGACGGCAACCGCTACCTCGACTTCTTCGGCGGCATCCTCACCACGATGACCGCCCACGCCCTCCCCGAGGTCACCAAGGCGGTCGCCGAACAGGCCGGGCGGATCATCCACTCGTCCACGCTCTACCTCAACCGGCCCATGGTCGAGCTCGCCGAGCGGATCGCCACCCTCTCCGGCATCCCCGACGCCCGCGTCTTCTTCACCACCTCCGGCACCGAGGCCAACGACACCGCCCTGCTCCTCGCCACCGCGTACCGCCGCTCCAACCAGATCCTGGCGATGCGCAACAGCTACCACGGGCGCTCCTTCTCCACCGTCGGCGTCACCGGCAACCGCGCCTGGTCGCCCACCGGCCTCTCCCCGCTCCAGACCCTGTACGTGCACGGCGGCGTCCGCACCCGCGGCCCCTTCGCCCAGTACACCGACGAGCGGTTCATCGACGCCTGCGTCGCCGACCTGGAAGACCTGCTCGGGCACACCCGCGACGTCGCCGCCCTCATCGCCGAACCCATCCAGGGCGTCGGCGGCTTCACCTCCCCGCCCGACGGCCTCTACGCCGCCTTCCGCCGCGTCCTCGACCGGCACGGCATCCTCTGGATCGCCGACGAGGTGCAGACCGGCTGGGGCCGCACCGGCGAACACTTCTGGGGCTGGCAGGCGCACGACCAGGCCGGCCCCCCGGACATGCTCACCTTCGCCAAGGGCATCGGCAACGGCATGTCGATCGGCGGCGTCGTCGCCCGCGCCGAGATCATGAACTGCCTCGACGCCAACTCCATCTCCACCTTCGGCGGTTCCCCCGTCACCATGGCCGCAGGCCTCGCCAATCTCTCCTACCTGCTGGAACACGACCTGCAGGGCAACGCCCGTCGCGTCGGCGGGCTCCTGCTCGAACGGCTCCGCGGCATCACCGCCGGTGTCGACGCCGTCCGCGAGGTGCGCGGCCGCGGCCTCATGATCGGCGTCGAACTCACCGAGCCCGGCACCGACCGCGCCGCCCCTGACGCCGCGGCCGCCGTCCTGGAGGCCACCCGGGCGAACGGCCTGCTCATCGGCAAGGGCGGCGGGCACAACACCAGTGCCCTGCGCATCGCGCCCCCCATGTCGCTCACCGTCGCCGAGGCCGAGGAAGGCGCGGCGATCCTCGAACAGGCCCTCCGGTCCCTCTAGTTCGCAGGGAGAAGTTCCGTGAGCACCCGCACCCTCATCCGCGGCGGTCTCGTCGTCACCGCCGCCGACGAGCTCCACGCCGACGTCCTCGTCGAGGACGGACGGATCGCCGCCCTCGCCGCCCACGGCTCCGACGTCGCCGCCGGCTGGACCGCCGAACGTGTCATCGACGCCACCGACCGCTACGTCATCCCGGGCGGCGTCGACGCCCACACCCACATGGAGCTGCCCTTCGGCGGCACCTTCGCCTCCGACACCTTCGAGACCGGCACCCGCGCCGCGGCCTGGGGCGGCACCACCACCATCGTCGACTTCGCCGTCCAGAGCGTCGGCCACTCCCTGCGCGAAGGACTCGACACCTGGTACGCCAAGGCCGACGGCAACTGCGCCGTCGACTACGGCTTCCACATGATCCTCTCCGACGTCAACGAGCACACGCTGAAGGAGATGGACCGGCTCGTCCAGGAGGGCATCTCCTCGTTCAAGCTCTTCATGGCCTACCCGGGCGTCTTCTACAGCGACGACGGACAGATCCTGCGCGCCATGCAGCGCGGCGCGGCCAACGGCGGACTGATCATGATGCACGCGGAGAACGGCATCGCCATCGACGTCCTGGTGGAGCAGGCGCTCGCCCGCGGCGAGACCGACCCCCGCTACCACGGAGAGGTCCGCAAGGCACTCCTCGAGGCGGAGGCCACCCACCGCGCCATCCAGCTCTCCCGCGTCGCCGGCTCCCCGCTGTACGTCGTGCACGTCTCCGCCGAGGAGGCCGTCGCCGAGCTCGCCGCGGCCCGCGACAAGGGGCTGCCCGTCTTCGGCGAGACCTGCCCGCAGTACCTGTTCCTGTCCACCGACAACCTCGCCGAGCCCGGCTTCGAGGGTGCCAAGTACGTCTGCTCCACCCCGCTGCGGCCCGAGGAGCACCAGGCGGCGCTCTGGCGCGGACTGCGCACCAACGACCTCCAGGTCGTCTCCACCGACCACTGCCCCTTCTGCTTCAAGGGCCAGAAGGACCTCGGCCTCGGCGACTTCTCCAAGATCCCCAACGGACTGCCGGGCGTCGAGAACCGCATGGACCTGCTCCACCAGGCCGTCGTCGACGGGCACATCTCACGCCGCCGCTGGATCGAGATCGCCTGCGCGAGCCCCGCCCGGATGTTCGGCCTCTACCCGCAGAAGGGGACGATCGCCCCCGGCGCCGACGCCGACGTCGTCATCTACGACCCGCACACCACCCAGACGCTGTCCGCGACCACCCACCACATGAACGTCGACTACTCCGCTTACGAGGGGAGGACCGTCACCGGCCAGGTCGAGACCGTCCTGTCCCGCGGCGAACCGGTCATCGAGCAGCGGAAGTTCACCGGCCGCGCCGGTCACGGCAGCTTCGTCCCCCGCTCCACCTGCCAGTACCTGAACTAGGAGACCGCCCCTTGGACTTCGGACTCGTCCTGCAGACCGACCCGCCCGCCTCGGAGGTCGTCGGCCTGATGCGCCGGGCGGAACGCAACGGCTTCCGCTACGGCTGGACCTTCGACTCCGCCGTGCTCTGGCAGGAACCCTTCGTCATCTACAGCCGGATCCTCGAACACACCACCAAGATGCACGTCGGCCCGATGGTCACCAATCCCGGGACGCGCACCTGGGAGGTCACGGCCTCCACCTTCGCCACCCTCAACGACATGTACGGCAACCGGACCGTCTGCGGCATCGGTCGCGGCGACTCCGCCATGCGCGTCGCCGGCCGCAAGCCCAACACCCTCGCCCGGCTCGGCGAGGCCATCGACGTCATCCGCGACCTCGCCGAGGGCCGCGAAGCCCTCGTCGACGGCAGCCCGGTCCGCCTCCCGTGGGTGCGCGAGGGCAAGCTCCCCGTGTGGATGGCGGCGTACGGGCCGAAGGCCCTCGCCCTCGCCGGCCAGAAGGCCGACGGCTTCATCCTCCAGCTCGCCGACCCCTTCCTCACCGAATGGATGATCAAGGCGGTCCGGGAGGCGGCCCGGGACGCCGGCCGGGACCCCGACGCCGTCACCGTCTGCGTCGCCGCCCCCGCGTACGTGACGGCCGACGACTCCGCCGAGGCCCTGGCGCACGCCCGCGAGCAGTGCCGCTGGTTCGGCGGCATGGTCGGCAACCACGTCGCCGACCTGGTCGCCAAGTACGGCGAGCACTCCGCCATGGTCCCCGACGAGCTCACCACGTACATCAAGGACAGGCACGGCTACGACTACAGCCACCACGGCCGCGCCGACAACCCGTCCACCGACTTCGTCCCCGACGAGATCGTCGACCGCTTCTGCCTCCTCGGCCCGGCCGAGGCCCACATCGCCAAGCTCCGGCACCTCCGCGAGCTCGGCGTCGACCAGTTCGCCGTCTACGACATGCACGACAACCGGGAGGCCACCATCGACGCGTACGGCGCCGAGATCATCCCGGCGCTCAGCTGACTCCCGGGGCCCTCGCAGCGGCCGGCGCCCCCGTCGTACGTCGACGGGGGCACCGGCCGCCGAGGACGTTGGACCTACGGGATGTCCGCCATGGCGATGCAGGTCACGACGAGGCCCCGGTCGACGAGCCAGCGGCCGTGAAAGCCGCTCAGCCGCTCACCGGACGGGGCGAATCCGGGAACCAGGATGCGCGCGGTGAACGTGCCGTCCGGTGCGATGACGATGCTGGCCTCGTCGAAGTCCAGCCAGCTGCGGGTCACCGGGAACCAGGCCTTGTAGACCGATTCCTTCGCGCTGAACAGCAGCCGGTCCCACGCGATGCCGCCGGTGGTCGGCAGCGCGTCCAGGGACGTGCGCTCCTCGGGCCGGGCGATGGTGTCCAGGACGCCTTCGGGCAGGGCCGCGTGCGGCTCGGCGTCGATGCCGAGCAGGGCGATCTCGTCGCCGCGGGCCACCACGGCCGCGCGGTACCCGGCGCAGTGCGTCATGCTGCCGACTACTCCCCGCGGCCAGACGGGCGCTCCCCGCTGGCCGGGGAGCAGGGGTGCGGGCGGGTGGCCGAGCGCGGCCAGGGCGTCCCTGGCGCAGGCGCGGACCGTGGTGAACTCGGCGCGTCGCTTCTCGACGGCGCGCTCCAGCAGGGCGAGCTCCTCGGGGAACAGCGGGTCGTCGCGGTCGTCGAAGCTGTGCGACCAGCGCACCGCGGGCGGCAGTATGCGCTCGATCACGCGGACCCGCCTCCGAACCCGGCGCTGGTGAAGGGGAGTCGGGCGGCCGGCTGTGCGGGGAGGATCTGCCGGGCCAGGTCGGAGCGGAGCCCGAAGCGGCGCCACTCCCGGGGGTAGCCGAGCGAGACCTCGTGGAAGGGCACGCCGTCGTAGCTGACGCTGCGGGGGATGTGCAGGTGGCCGTAGACGACCGCCGTCACCCCGAAGCGCAGGTGCCAGTCCGCGCTGTGCACCGTTCCGCACCACTGGACGAATTCCTGATGGGTCATCACTTCCGTGGGGCGGCGGATCAGGGGCCAGTGGTTGACGAGGACGAGCGGGAGGTCGCGCGGCGTCTCGGCGAGCCGCCGCTCGGTCTCGGCCAGCCGCGCCGCGCACCACGCCTGCCGGCTCGGGTAGGGGTCGGGGTGGAGGAAGTACTCGTCGGTGCAGACGATCCCGGCCTCGCGGGCCGCGGCGAGCGACTCCTCCACGGTGGTCGTGCCGGGGGTGAGGAACGAGTAGTCGTAGAGCAGGAACAACGGGGCGATGCGCACGGGCCCGCCGGGACCCGTCCAGGTCGGGTAGGGGTCCTCGGGCGTGAGGACACCGAGACGGCGGCACAGGGCCACGAGCTGCTCGTAGCGCGCGACGCCCCGGAGCGCCCCCGGGTCGTCAGGGTGCGTCCACAGCTCGTGGTTCCCCGGCACCCAGACGACCTGGGCGAAGCGTTCGCTGAGCAGGGTGAGCGCCCAGACGATGTCCTCCATGCGTTCTCCGACGTCACCGGCGACGATCAGCCAGTCGTCCGGGGACGAAGGTCGGAGTGCCTCGACGACCTCACGGTTGTCGGCATAGCCGACGTGCAAGTCACTGATGGCTCGCAGAGCCCCCTGTGTCGACATGCTTCTCACCCTAGATCAGCGGGAGCCGGCGCTCGGTGCGGATCGGGAGACGCGCTCCGGGCACGCGGGCACCGCGCTGCCGCTCGCCGGCCCGCGCCCGGGGACCGGGGCAGGAATCCGGGGGCCGGGCGGGGCGCCCGCCCGGCCCCGGCGCCCGGGTGGCCGGAATGTCGACGAACGCCGACGCGTACCGACGCACGGGCACCAAGCTGATCTGCATGGCGGTCAAGGCGGGCGGCTCCGGGCCCCTCCTCGACCAGCCGTCCGAACTCGGCTGGGGCACGGACTTCCGGCGCGTCTTCTTCCCCGCCCTCATGGGCATGACCGCCTCCTGGGCGACGCTCAGCCTCGACATCCCCGACCGCAGGACTGGCTGGTCCGCCGCACCGCCCTCGACCTCGGCGGCCTCTACCGCGCCGACGGCCCCTACGGGTACCGGGGCGGCTGGAACCCGGCCGCCGTCCTCGCCTTCCTCGTCGGCGGGGTCCTCGCGGTCGGCGGCTCCCACTCGGCGCCCGGCACCGGCCCGTTCCCCGAGGACGGCCTGATCCCCTTGCTCAGGCCCCTCGCCGACCACGGCTGGGCGGTCGGGCTCGCCGCCGTGCTGCTCCTCCACACCGGCCTCATGGCGCGGCACCGGGACCGGGGCGCGGCCGGGGGGCCGGAGTGACACACGCGACACTCTGATCTTTACCCGTCCGTCTCCATGACATAGCCTCGGCGACACAGACCACCTGGGTAGCGTGCGATCCACCCCACTCCGGTCATGTGTCGACGCATGGCCTGTTGCCCGCAACCCGCCCCCCACGGTGTCGTTTTCCGTTCACACAGAGCAACAGAAGGCGGTCGTCGATGTCCGGCACGGAATCCTCCGACTACACCCAGCGGCTCGCCCGGCTGGAGAACTCGGGGATCAAGCGACTGCTGCCCACCCAGGCGCCGTACCGGTGGAACCTGAAGCGCCTGGGTCTGGGACGCGTGCTGGACGTCGGCTGCGGCATCGGCCGCAACCTGCTCAACTGCGGCCCCGACAGCGTGGGCGTCGACCACAACGCGACCTCCGTCGCCACCTGTCGTGAGCGCGGCCTCACCGCGTACACGCCCGACGAGCTCGCCGAGGCCCCGGACTGCGGCCCGGGCTCCTTCGACAGCCTGCTGTGCGCGCACGTCCTGGAGCACATGGACGAGACCCTGGGCAACACGATCCTGGAGCAGTACCTGCCCCTGGTGAAGCCCGGTGGCTCGGTCGTCCTGATCTGCCCGCAGGAGGCCGGCTACAAGACGGACGCCACCCACGTGCGGTTCGTCGACTTCGACGGGCTGCGCGCCCACGCGGAGAAGGTCGGCCTGAAGGTCGAGCGCACCTACTCGTTCCCCTTCGCCCGCTCGGTCGGCAAGGCCTTCCCGTACAACGAGTTCATCCTGGTCGCCCGCACCCCGGCCGCCTGAGCCGCACCGATCAGGGGAGCGGGTCCGGCCGCCAGCCGGGTACGTGGGTCGCCGCGGCGCGCTCCCAACCGGCCACACCCCCGGGGACCGGCCAGGCACGGGTGATCTCCGGGGTCCGTTCGACCGACCCCAGGACGTCCGCGAGCCACCGGCCGGCCGCCGCGGTGTGCACGGCCGCCAGCGGACCGTCGGCCGCGGCCGTCCGCCGCTCGTACTCCTCGACCGGACGGGCGGAGCACAGCGCCACGTAGGAGGCGTCGACCGCCCGCGACAGCAGCAGGACCGGCGGGCGGCCGCCTTCGGCGAGGGCCGCGACCAGCCGGTCGTGCCCGTCGAGCACCACCGGGGAGTTCAGTCCGCTGATCCACCACAGCAGGACCGGCGGCAGCACGCCCTCCCGGTACTGGCGGCGATACGCCTTGACCCGGGCCGCCGCGGGATCGGACAGCGCCCGCAGCGGCAGCAGATCGCGGGCGTCCTCGACCGGGTCGCCGTAGCCGAACCAGGTCAGATGGCCCCGGTCGGGATCGTGCGCGAGCGGCTTGGGCCAGTTGCCGTCCACGAACCAGCCCGGCGTCATCGGCCCCAGGTTCCAGTCGCCCGCGTGCAGTGGCCCGTCGGCCGCCCCGCGCAGCTCCGCCTCCGCGTGCGCGGCCCAGCGCTCCGTCCAGGCCTCCGAACCGGGAGCGGCGAACGCGGCGAAGGAACGGGCCGTGGCGGCCTTCAGCGGGGTGAGCGGCGAGACGTAGGCGCCGGTCCGCGCGTAGTGCACCCCGTAGTGGCTCGCCCGCTGCCGCGCGAAGAGGACGGGCCGCCCGCCCTGCACCAGGACGAGCCGTCCGCCGTCCGCGCATTCCATCCGCAGCCCCGGCCGCACCGGGTGATCGATCCGCATGCGGGGAGCCTACGAGACCTCCGGCGGCCCTGGTCGGGGCGGCGGGCCCGTGAGAGCGGCCGGACCCCGGTCAGGGCACCCGGGCCGTCCACTCCGTCGTCCCGAACTTGGTCTCCGCCAGCTCCTTGGCCAGCGCCAGCTCCTCCTCCGTGACGCGGCCCTCGGCGAGGCCGTAGCGGCCCCGGAAGGACGCGATCATGCGGTCGATGACGGCCTCGCGGGGCAGGCCGGTCTGGCGGCGCAGCGGGTCCACCCGCTTCTTGGCGCTCGTGGTGCCCTTGTCGGAGAGCTTCTCGCGCCCGATCCGCAGCACGTCGGTCATCTTGTCGGCGTCGATGTCGTACGCCATCGTCACGTGGTGCAGCACCGCGCCCGCGCCCGCGACCATGCGCTTCTGCGCGGCGCCCGCGATCTTCCCGGCGTCGGTCGCGATGTCGTTGAGCGGCTGGTACCAGGCCTTGATCCCCATGTCGCCGAGCGCGCCCAGCACCCAGTCGTCGAGATAGGCGTAGCTGTCGGTGAAGGAGAGGCCCTGGACCAGGGCGTCGGGCACCGACAGCGAGTACGTGATGGTGTTGCCGGGCTCGATGAACATGGCGCCGCCGCCGCTGATCCGGCGGACCACCTCGATGCCGTGCCGCTCGGCCGCCTCCCGGTCCACCTCGTTGCGCAGCGACTGGAAGCTGCCGATCACCACGGCCGGGGCACCCCATTCCCACACCCGCAGGGTCGGCGGCCTGCGGCCGGCGGCCACCTCTGCCGTCAGGACCTCGTCGAGCGCCATGTGCAGGGCGGGGGACTGCGGCGCCTCGTGGATCAGCTGCCAGTCGTAGTCGGTCCAGTCGGTCGCGTGCGCCAGCGCCCGGCGGACCGCGACCCCGATGCCCTCCGTGGTGAGGCCGAACATCTCGGTGCCCGGCGGCAGCGCCTGGTCGATGCGGGCGGCGAGGCCCGCGGCGTCCGTGTCGGCGGGGGCGCCCTCCAGGGCCCCGTCGATCGCCAGGATCGCCTCGTCCGGTTCGAGGAAGAAGTCGCCCGCGACCCGGACCCGGCGCAGCACGCCCTCCTCCACGTCGAGGTCGACGACGACCAGCTTGCCGCCCGGGACCTTGTACTCGCCGTGCACGGAACCCTCCCTGGATGTAAGGGGTGAAGTCGATCAAAGCGTACTCGCGGCCCGGGGGTCGCCCGCCGGTCGTCCACAGGTCGCCGCGGGGACCCCTGGATGTCAGACGGGTGTGGTGGGATGGACGCATGACGGAACGACGCACGACCGGACACGCCACCGGAGAAACCGACTTCCTCGCCCACGTCCTCGCCGGCGGCACGACCGAGGTGGAGGAGGCGGTCCGCAAGGCCGCCGCCGCCGAGATCATGCCCCGCTTCCGGCAGCTCGACGCCGACGACATCGTCGAGAAGAACGGACCGCACGACCTGGTCACCGTCGCCGACCGTGCCGCCGAGGCCCACCTCACCGCCTCCCTGACCGCCCTGCTGCCCGGCTCCGTGGTGGTCGGCGAGGAGGCCGTGCACGCCGACCCGACCGTGTACGAGGCCCTCCGGGGCGACGCCCCGGTGTGGATCGTCGACCCTGTGGACGGCACCCGGCAGTTCGTCAACGGCGAGGCGGGGTTCTGCACCCTCGTCGCCCTCGCCCGCGGCGGCGAGCTGCTCGCCTCCTGGACCTACGCCCCCGCCCTCGACGAGCTCGCGATCGCGGTGCGCGGCCGCGGCGCCACCCTGAACGGCACGGTGATACGGGCGGGCGCGCCCGCCCCCGGAGCGGTTCTGGAGGTCGCCACGTCCCACCCCGACTACACCACCCCGGACCAGAAGCGCGCCCTGCTCGGACTCCGTACCGAAGGCGTCGCCCCCCGCCCCTGCGGCTCTGCCGGCCTCGAGTACCTGGCGATCGCCCGGGGCGGGCTCGATGCCGTCGCCTTCTCCTGGGAGTACGCCTGGGACCACGCGGCGGGTCTCCTCCTCGTCGCGGAGGCCGGGGGCGCCGACCTGACCCTCACCGGCGAGCCCTTCCGCATCACCGGGGGGAACACGCTGCCGTTCACCGCCGCCCGTGACGCGGCCACCGCGGCGCGGATCCGCTCCCTGCTCGGGGCGGCGTAAGTGCCTTACCGGGCCGGGAATATGCTGGGATCCTTGGCCGTCGGCTGACGAAGGAGTCCAAGGTGCCGTCGATGCTCGATGCCGTCGTCGTGGGGGCGGGACCCAACGGACTGACCGCCGCCGTGGAGCTCGCCCGGCGGGGCTTCTCCGTGGCCGTGTTCGAGGCGCGGCCGACGATCGGCGGCGGCGCCCGCACCGAGGAACTCACCCTGCCCGGCTTCCGCCACGACCCCTGCTCCGCCGTGCACCCGCTGGGCGTCACCTCGCCCGTGTTCCGGACCATGCCGCTGGAGCGCCACGGCCTGGAGTGGCTGCATCCGCGGCTGCCCATGGCCCACCCCTGGGACGACGGCACCGCGGCCGTGCTGTCCCGGTCGGTCGCCGAGACCGCGGCTTCCTTCGGGCCGAGGGACGCGGGCGCGTACCGACGCCTGATCACGCCCTTCCTGCCCCACTGGGAGACTCTGGTACGGGACTTCATGCAGCTGCCGCTCACCGCGCTGCCCCGCGACCCGGTCACCCTGGCCCGCTTCGGCCTCGCCGGCATCCCGCCGTCCACCTGGCTCATGCGCCGGTTCCGCGACGAGAAGGCGCGCGCCCTGTTCGCCGGGCTGGTCGCCCATGTCATCGCCCCGCTCGACGGCTTCGCGACCGGCGCCGTCGGCCTGGTCTTCGCGCTCGCCGCCCACGCGGCCGGCTGGCCGATGCCGCGGGGCGGCTCCCAGGCGATCTCCGACGCCCTCGCCGCGTACCTGAAGGAGCTCGGCGGCGCCGTCCACACGGACTTCGAGGTCAAGCGCCTGGACGACCTGCCGCCGGCCCGCGCCTACGTCTTCGACACCTCGCCCACCGCCCTCGCCCGGATCGCCGGCCTCGGCTCCGCCTACGACGCCTACCGCTACGGCGCGAGCGTGTTCAAGATCGACTACGCCCTGTCCGGGCCCGTGCCGTGGACCGCGGAGGCCGCCCGCCGGGCGGGCACCGTCCAGATCGGCCCCACCATGGGCGAGATCGGCACCGCCCTGCGCCAGGCCTCCTCCGGCACGGCCCCCGACACCCCGTTCCTCATCACGGCCCAGCCCAGCCTGGTCGACCCCGGCCGCGCGCCCGAGGGCAAGCACGTCTTCTGGGCCTACGGCCACGTCCCCAACGGCTGGCGCGGCGACCTCACCGAGGCCATGGAGCGGCAGATCGAGCGCTTCGCGCCCGGCTTCCGCGACCTGATCCTCGCCCGCGCCACCGCCGGCCCGCCCGAACTCGCCGCCCGCAACGCCAACTACGTCGGCGGCGACATCGCCTGCGGCGCCGCCCGCGGCCTCCAGCTGGTGCTCCGCCCCAAGCTCTCCCTCTTCCCGTACCACACGGCGCACCCGGCGGTCTTCCTCTGCTCCTCCGCCACCCCGCCCGGCCCCGGCGTGCACGGCATGTCCGGGCACAACGCGGCGAAGGCCGTCTGGCGCCGGCTGCGCACCCCCGCAGCGGCCTGAGTCCGCGCGCGAGAATGCGGATGTCCGACGCGGCCGACGGCGGGAGGATGGAGACATGAGCACCCGACCCGAGATCGTCCTCGTCCGCGGCGACATCACCGAGCAGGACACCGACGTCATCGTCAACGCCGCCAACTCCTCGCTCCTCGGCGGCGGCGGGGTCGACGGCGCCATCCACCGCAAGGGCGGGCCCGCCATCCTCGCCGCGTGCCGCGAGCTGCGCGCCGGGCACTACGGGCGCGGCCTGCCGACCGGCCAGGCCGTCGCCACCACCGCCGGAAACCTCGCCGCCCGCTGGGTCGTCCACACCGTCGGTCCGGTGTATCAGGGCGCCGGCGGCGACCCGTCGCTGTTGGCGTCCTGCTACCGGGAGGCCCTGAAGGTCGCCGACGGGCTGGGGGCGCGCACCGTCGCCTTCCCGGCCGTCTCGACCGGGGCCTACGGGTGGCCGATGGGGGACGCCGCGCGCATCGCCGTGGAGGCGGTGCGGCACGCGAACACCGACGTCGAAGAGGTCAGGTTCGTCCTCTTCGACGAGGAGGCGTACCGGGCGTTCGCCGAGCGGATTCACTCCTCGTAGTCATCGCGCCGCGCGGGTTCGGCCGACCTGCCCCTGCTGCCAGGCCCCGCTCAGCGCCCCGCATCCCGGCCGGGTCCCGCCGACGACCTCGTTCGGGCTCCGGCCTCTGACGGGCCGTCAACCAGCGGGGCCGGAGGCTCGCATGACTATTCTCCGACGCATGCACATACGAAGATCGAAGCCGATGCGCCGTGCCATGGGCATCTTCCTCGCGGCCGTACTCCTGTGCGCCGGGCAGATCGAACCGGTCGCCGCCGTGGAGACCACCCCCGGCGACGCGACGAACACCGCCCACACCACCGAGCCGCTGCGCGTGATGACCTGGAACGTCTGCGGCGAGGCCGGCGGACCCGGGCCATGGGATGCCGGATACTGCCCGGAACGCAACACGCGGCTGCCCGACGACACGAACACCCTGAAGAAGGCGTTCGAGGTCGCCGGCCTCGTCAACGGCGAGGGCCTGGACGCCGTGCTGCTGCAGGAGGTGTGCGCGGGCACGCTGAACAGCGGGCCGGGCAACCTCAGCCAGCTCGACCAGATCCTCCGCCTGCTCACCCCGACGGGGGCCTGGACGGCGGTGTCGGCGACCACCCCGCGCGCGTCCGACGGCGAGTCGGCGTGTCGGAACACCCTGTCGGGCGACGTGAGCACGGCGATCCTGGTCAAGGGCGAGGTCGAGTGGTCCCGCGAGACGCCGCTGCCCGTGCCGGCGGGCAAGCAGCAGAAGCCGGGCAAGGTGCTGTGTGCGGGGGTGGCCGGGTGGGAGACCCATCTGTGCACGACGCACCTCACCAACTACGGGGCCTCCCCGGAGGGTGTGACCGCCTACCAGGCGCAGATCGACACCGTCGCCCGCCAGGTCGACGACTTCCGCTCGGTGATCCTCGGCGGCGACTTCAACACCAGGCAGAGGGACCTGCTGCAGCCGCTCCACCGGACGATGGCCGAATGCGATCAGCAGGCCTACCACGCAGGTGACGTCCCGAACGAGATCACCAAGGTCACGAACAAGTGGACCCCTGCACCGGACGGCTCCCTCGTCCAGGGGGCGACCGAGACATCCAAGATCGATTACCTCTTCGCGACCGCCGGATTCGGGGCCTGCGACTCCCGGCCCGAGTACGCGGACAGCGCCGACTACTCCAAGGCGGTCCAGCCCGACTGCACCAAGGACACCGGCGCGGCCTGCGTGCCGAACGCCCCCTCCGACCACGCCCCGCTGCTCGGCACGGTGAAGGGCGGCCCGCGGCTGAACTGGCCCCTCAGGGACGCCGAGGGGCACTTCGGCACCGTCAAGGGCGGTGTCGTCTGGAGCACCGACCACGGAGGCACGGCCGTACTGGACGGCTCCACCGGGGAGATCGTCGCCGATGGTCCCGTCGTGGACACCACCCGGAGCTTCACGGTCTCCGCCTGGGTCAAGGTCGACCCGGACGCGGGCACCTCGGTGGCGCTGGCCCAGGACGGGTCCGTCATCAGCGGCATGATGCTCTGGTACAACCAGCCGGACCGTACCTGGCGGTTCGGCCTGCCGAAGGCCGACAGCACCACCTGGAGCATGGACCAGGCCATCTCCAGGACGGCCGCCGTACCCGGCCGCTGGACCCGTCTCACGGGTACGTTCGACGCGCTGAGCGGCGCCGTCGACCTGTACGTCGACGGCGAGCCGGCCGGTTCCGCCGGCCACGCGGCCACCTGGGCGGCCACGGGTGCCTTCACCGTCGGCCGGGACAAAGTCGCCGGACGCTCCAACGGCTTCTGGAAGGGTTCCGTCCAGTCCGTCGAGGTGTACGACTACCCGATGACGGCCGCCCAGGCCGCTTCGGCGGCCCGCTCCCTCACCGCCCCCGGCCGGACCGTCACCTCCCCCGCGACGGGGGCGAACGGTCCCGGATGCCACGTCGGTAGCTACTCCGCCGGGGACTTCGGCACCGTCACCACCACCACGCCCGATCTGACCGCCCGTGTGGCCCATCCGGATCCCTCCCACGAGGTCTGGGCCGAATTCTCCATCTGGGACAACACCGACCCGCAGCAGCCCCAGCCGATCCGGCTCGGCGGCCCGGGTTCCGCGAGCGGCAAGGTGACGGGGAACGGCACGGTCTCGGTCCGGCCGACGCTGCTCGCCGGACACCGATACGGGTGGTACGCCCGGACGGTCGACGGCACCTCGGCCCCCTCGCCGACCGCCGCGGTCTGCCACTTCACGGTCGCGCACTAGCGGGCGACCCCCGTGCGTCCGGCCGCCCCCCGACGGCCGGACCACGGCATCGCAGCCCACGGACGGGCCGGGGCAGCCCGGCGGCCGGGTCAGCGTGCCGACACGGCGGCGAGCCCCGCCCGTTCGCCGGAGACCGACCGGGCGAGACCGGCGGCGACGGACGTCGCCGCCGAGGCCACCGCGGTGACGACCGCAGGGACGTTCCCGTCGGCCGGGGTCAGCGCGGCGAGCGACGCCACGACCCGGCGGTCCGGTCCCCGGACGGGCAGCGCCACGCAGGTCAGACCCGCCGCCGGCCCGTTCCGGTCCACGGAAGGCCCCGGGTCCCGGCCCACGAGCGGGCGCCCGGGCGCCGAACCGAGCGGGAACGCCATGCCGTCGCGTACCGGTAGGACCGACTCCGCGCGCCCCGGCACCGAGACGACGGTCAACGCGTGTTCGTCGCGGAGCACGGCGAGCAGCACGCTGGCTCCCGTCGCCGCACGCAGCCGGTGCAGGGCCGGCCGGGCCGCTGCCGTCAGGCCCGGATACGGCTGCCACGACTGACCGAGCCGGAACAGCTGCGGCCCCAACGCGTACCTGCGGCCGCGCCGTTCGACGGCGCCGACGGGCCCGAGCTGGTCCAGCAGCCGGTGCGCGGTCCCCTTGGGCACCCCGCACGCCGCGGCGAGCTCGCTCAGGCCCGCCTCCCCGCCCCGTCGCCGCAGGGCGTCGAGCAGCGCGAACGCGCCCTCGACCACGCCTCTGCCGGCAGCGGGTCCTTCCCCCGTGGTGTCCGTTGTTCTGTGCGACATGCAGCGAAGTCTGCGAACCCGTCGGCCGCGGCGCCATCCCAGGAATCTGGGGGGTGCCGGCCCATCCGCCGGTGAACGACGGCGACCTGCGCGTTTATCAGACATTCAGCGGGCGGCGAGAGGCTCTTCTTCACATGGCCCGCACCACCAACTGGCAAACCGTTCACGGCCGCACCGTCCGGGCGGCCCGGCAGGCGCGGGGTTCCGTCGCCGTCCTGGAGGCCGCGGCCACCGCGATCGCCGGCGCCGTGCCCTTCGAACTGTGGGCCGGGGTGCTGCTCGACCCGGTGACCCTCCTCAACGTGGGCGGCTGCTACCGCTACGGCGTCAGCGATGCGTGGCTGCCCCGCATGCTGGACATCGAGTACCGCGAGGGGGACGCCCTCTCGATGCCCGCCCTCGCCCGCCAGGCGCGGCCCGTCGGCACCCTCGCGGGAGCCCTCGACGGCGAGTTGGAGCGGAGCCTGCGCTACCAGGACATCTACCGCCCGCTCGGCATGGCCGACGAGATGCGGCTGCTGCTGCGCGACGCCGGACGCGTGTGGGGCGCTCTGGTGCTCACCCGGTCCGCCGACCGGCCGCCGTTCTCCGCCGCCGAGACGGAGTTCGCCGCCCGGCTGTCCGCCCCCCTGGGCCGCGCGCTGCGGGACGCCCTGACCGAACGGCCCGCGGCGCCCGCCCCCGAGGCCCGGGCGCTCGTGGTGCTCAGCGCGGACTACGAGATCGTCACCCGGTCCGCGACGGCGGCCGCCTGGTGCGCCGAACTGTCCGAGACCCCCGCCCGCGGCACGGCACTGCCGGCCGCCGCGTACGGGGTCGCCGCCGCGGCCCTGAACAGCCCCTCGGGCGGCAGCCGGGTGTGCGTGCCGACCCGCTCGGGCGGCTGGGCCGCCGTCGAGGGCTGGCGGCTGGAGACGGGGGAGCGGCCCCAGGTCGCCCTGTCCATGGGCCCCGCGTCCCCGCCGGACCGCATCGCCGCGCTGATGGAGGCCTACGCGCTCACACCCCGCGAGTGCCAGGTCCTGACCGAGGTGGTCAGCGGCGCGCCCACGACGCAGATCGCGGACCGGCTCACCCTGTCCCCGTTCACCGTGCAGGACCACCTGAAGGCGGTCTTCGCCAAGACCGGGGTCCGCTCGCGCCGCGAGCTCGTGGGCCAGATCTTCTTCCCGCACTACCTTCCGGACCTGGCGCGGGAGGAGGCCGGGGCCGCCGCCCCGGCCTGAGGCGTCGGCCGCCCCACGATCCCCCGGCCGGCCCCGGAGGGCGCCGGCACCCCGGCGGCGCCGGCCCCCAGAGGCGTCGGCCCCGTTATGTTTTTCGCGATCCTGCAACGGGGCCGCTGGCCTCCGGGCCCGGCATGACTGTTGCCCCCTGTCGAACGGATGACCTGGGGGGTGGTGTCACCGGGCCCGAGGGGTGCCGTCGGA